>DATFVL010000305.1 GCA_035260325.1 Candidatus Methylomirabilota bacterium
CGCGGATCGGCGGCCACGAGCGCGCGCGCCGTCCGCACGGTCTCGACGAGCCGGTTCGGCAGGTCGCGCGCCTGCGCGGCGCGGATCGCCGCGAGCGCGCGCTCACCGCCGCGCGCGAGGGCGGCGGTCACCTTGGGCTGCACGCCCGACTCGAGCACCATCACCTCGGCGCCCTCGCTGAGGTGGTGCACGAGCGCGAGGGCCTCGCCGCGGGCGGCCTCGAAGCGCGAGGGCGCGACGTCGCGCGCCTTCATCGACGCCGAGGTGTCGAGCACGACCACCACCTTGCGCGCGCCGTCGCCCATGATCGTCACGGCCGGGCGCGCGAGCGCCAGCGCGAGGGCGAGGAGCGCGAGGAGCTGCAGCAGCAGCAGCGGGTCGCGCTGGAGGCGCTGGAAGAACGCGGACGCCTGCCGGTCGCGGAGCGACGGATCCCACAGGAGCAGGCTCGCGACCCGCCGCTCGCGGCGCCGGACCTTGAGGAAGTAGAGGAGGACGAGGGGGAGCGCCAGCGCGAAGAGCGCGAGCGCGAGGGGCGAGAGGAAGCTCATACGAGCAGGCGGCCCCTGATCCGCGAGAGCACGAAGTCCGCCACCGGCGTGTCGGTCGTGACCCGGTGGTAGCCGATCTCCTGCGCGCGGCAAAAGGCCTCGGCGCGCTCGAGGAACTCGGTGAGCCGCCGCCGGTACGCGCGGATCGCGTCACCGTCCACGCTGAGCTCGCGGACCTCGCCGGTCTCGCTGTCGACGAGGCGGAGATCGCCGGCGAGCTCGGGCTCCAGCTCCTCCGGCGTCAGCACGTGCACGAGGTGGACGTCGAAGCGCCGCTCGAGCAGCGCGCGCACGCCCGTCTCGTACCCCGCGGGATCGAGCAGGTCGGAGATGACGACGGCGAGCCCGGGGTCGCGCGAGCGCATCGCGTAGTTCTGGAGCCCGTCGTTGAGCCGCGTGCCCCCGTCCGGCTCGACGCGGCCGAGGAACTCGAGCAGGCTCACGACGTGGCCGCGCCCGCGCGTCGGCGCCCAGCCCTCCGCCACCCGCTCGCGGAGGACGCCCACGCCGACGCGCTCCATACTCACCAGGCCGATGAAGCCGAGCGCGGCGGCGACGCGCGCGCCGTACTCGAGCTTGGTCGGCGCGCCGAACTGCATGGACGCCGAGGCGTCGAGCAGCAGATGCAAGCAGAGCTCCTCCTCGTCCACGAACAGCTTGACGTAGAGGCGGTCGAGGCGCCCGTAGATGTTCCAGTCCACGTAGCGCAGGTCGTCGCCGGCGCCGTAGCCGCGGTAGTCGCAGAACTCGACGCTGTGCCCCCGCCGGGGGCTGCGGCGCTCCCCCTTCACGCGCCCGCGGAAGACCCGGCGCGAGAAGAGCGACAGGCGCTCGAGCTGCGCCAGGAACTCGGGGCCCAGCAGCGCGTCGCGCGTCGCGGGCATCCTAGCGCTCGTCGAGGGACTGGAAGTAGTTCCGGATCTGGTCGTGGAAGTCGCGCGGCACCTGCTCGCGCGTGATCGCGTCCTCCATCAGCTTGCGGTACTGGCCGATGACGCCGAGGTACTGCAGGCGCGAGGCCATCGGACCCCCGCGGCCCGTCAGGTTGGTCTCGTAGCCCTCCTTCCGCCCGCGCCGTGACTCGCCCTCGACGCCGACGTCGAAGGGGTTGGCGCGGAGCCGCGCGGTCGCATCGCCCTTGGGCGCGCCGCTCTTGCCGCGGCCGGGCAGGAGCCCCTCGCCCTCGCCGAAGTCCTGGTCCTCGGGACCGAGGCCCTCGCCGCCGCGGGCGCGGTCGCGGCCGCGCCCGCCGCGCTCCCCCTCGCGCCCGCCGCGCAGGCCCTTGCCCGAGCGCTGGGCTTCGTCCTGGGCGCGCATCTTGTCGAGCGCGCGCTGCATGGCCTCGAGGGCGCGATCGGTCTGGCCCCCCTCGAGCGCCTCCATCCCCTCGGCGGCGTCGCCGGTCCAGCCGCCGCCCTTGCGCCCGAGGCGCTCCATCTCCTCGAGGAGCTCGCGCAGCTTCTGCGGCGAGATGTCCGGGCTGAGCCCGCCCAGCAGCGACTTCGACTTGCGGAAGATCATCTTGTACTGCGTGGTCGTGAAGTCCGTCTGGAGGTCGGGCAGCCGGTCCATCTGCTCGAGGAGCTTCAGCCGGTCGTCGCCCCGTTTGAGGAAAGTGCTGAAGTCGGGGCGCGCGCCCGAGAGCGCGGTGTCCTTGAAGATCGCCGAGAGGTCGCCGGGCGCGGCGCCGGCGCCGCCTGGGCGCTGCGCGAAGTCCCGCTCCTCGAAGGCCGGACGCTTCAGCGGGTCCCTGGCGAGCGGCCGCGAGCGCTCCTCGAGCAGCGCGGACTGGGTGCGGTCCTCCTGCTGCTCCTGCTCGCCGGACGGCAGGAAGTCGGGCAGCGCGGAGGGCAGCGGGATCGGGGGCGCGAGCGCGAGCACGAGCGCCGCCAGCGCCGGCACCGGCAGCCAGCGGGCCTCCCGCGGGAGCACGCGGCGGGCGACCCGGCGGGACGGGAGCGCCTCGACCCGCGCCGCGGTGTCGGCGACGAGCACGTCCACGAGGGGCGTGCGATCGGGCCGCGCGGCCCACTCGAGCGTCGTTGCGACCCGGTCGTCGAGGCCGAAGGCGCGGTCGGCGAGCCGGGCCGCGCGCACCGGCGTGACGCGCCGGAGCGCGCCCGAGAGGCCCCCGGCGCAGGCGCCCGCGGCCACGAGCGCGGCGGCCGCGGCGACGGCCGCGGGGCCGAGCGGGGCCTTCGCGACGAGCAGGAGGGCGGCGGCGATCGAGCCCCAGAAGGCCCCGCGCAAGGCGTTGTACTCGGCGCGACGCTGCCGGATCTGGCGCGCGACGCGCCGGACGAGGACGTCGATCGCCTGCGGCTGCGCCATCAGCTCCCCCCGCGCCTAACGGAGAAAGGGTTCCTTGCCGCGGACCGTTTCCGCCTCGGCGGTCGCCACGAGCTGCTCGACGAGCGTGTCGGTGTCCACGCCCTCGGCCTCGCCCTCGAAGTTCAGGATGATGCGGTGGCGCAGCGCCGGCGCGGCCAGCGCCTTGATGTCCTCGGCGCTGACGTTGTAGCGGCCCTCGGCGAGCGCCTTGACCTTCGCGCCGAGCACGAGCGCCTGGGCGCCGCGTGGGCTCGCGCCGTAGCGGACGAAGCGCTGCGTGACCTGGGGCGCGCCCTGCCACTGCGGATGGCTCGCCATCACGATCGTCGAGGCGAAGTCGCGGACGTGCGACGCGATCGGCACCTCCCGGATCAGCTCGCGGAACGCGAGCACGCTCGGTCCGTTCAGGACGCGGCTGACGGCCGCCGGCCGCGACTGCGTCGTGCGGTCGATGATCGCGTTCAGCTCCTCGATCGCCGGGTACCGCACCCGGAGCTTGAAGAAGAAGCGGTCGAGCTGGGCCTCGGGCAGCGGGTAGGTGCCCTCCATCTCGATGGGGTTCTGGGTCGCGAGCACGAAGAACGGCGCGGGCACGGGGCGCGAGACGCCGCCGACCGTGACGGAGCCCTCCTGCATGCCCTCGAGCAGCGCCGACTGGGTCTTCGGCGTCGCGCGGTTGATCTCGTCGGCGAGCAGGATGTGGGCGAAGATCGGCCCGTGCTGGAACTGAAAGTGCTTCCGCCCGTCGGCGTCCTCCACGATGATGTTCGTGCCGATGATGTCGGCGGGCATCAGGTCGGGCGTGAACTGGATCCGCGAGAACGAGAGCTCGAGGCACTCGGCGAGCGTCTTGACGAGGAGCGTCTTGCCGAGCCCGGGCACGCCTTCGAGGAGCACGTGGCCGCCGGCGAACATCCCGGTGAGCACGTGCGTGATGATCGCGCGATGGCCGACGATGACCTTCTCGACCTCGGCGCGCAGCGCCTCGAACGCGGCGACGAACTCGCGGACCCGGGCCGCCTCCTGACTCATCGAGGTCTCCTCTCCCCGCCGCCCTTATTCCAGCAATTATCGAGGACCCGTCAAGCCGCGCGTCGGTCACCGTGTCCGGCGCCCGCCTTGCTCTCATACTACTCGATCCGGGCGACGAAGCATGACCAATCGGCGCGCGCGCGCGCTCCGGCACGGCCTGCTCGTTCGAGCGGCAGGCGACCGCCGCAGTCACCGCTATAGATGTCGCGCCGACCCCCCGGCGTTTCGCCGGCGGACGCGACGGCGCTCAGGCGGAGACGCGCACGAGGCGCCGGTAGACGTCGAGGTAGCCGTCCACCTCCCGCGCGGGCGGGTAGCTCCGCTCGACCCGCAGGCGCCCGGCGGCGCCGAGCCGCGCGCGGAGGGCGGGATCCGCGATGAGGCGCTCCGCCTGGCGCTCGAGCTCGGCCTCGTCGCGGAAGAGAAGGCCGGTGACGCCGTCCTCGATCAGCGAGCGGTTGCCCTCGATGTCGGCCGCGAGCGCCGCCCGGCCGAGCGCCAGCGCCTCGAGCACCGAGTTGGCCATGCCGCCCTCCGAGATCGAGCAGTTCAGCACGACGTCGGCGCGGGCGAGGAGCGACGCCATCTGCGCGTGCGGCACCGCGCCGAGGTGGCGCGCCCACGGCCGCTCCGCCAGCGCGCGGAGGAGCGCGTCGCCCTCGTCCCGGTCGAGGACGGGGCCCGCGTAGAGCAGCCGCACCTCGGGGCGGCGCGCGGCGAGGCGCCCGAGCGGGCCCAGCGGCAGGAGCGGCCGCTTCACGGGGCGGATCCCCGCCGGGAAGAGGAACAGCGCCGCGTCCGGCGGGAGCGCGACGCGCGCGTCGAGGTCGAACGCGCCGCCGGGCTCGAAGCGCGCACCCTGGGGAACGACGACGAGGCGCCCGCGCAGGTCGGGCAGGGCGCCGGCGACGCGGTCCGCGATCGAAGCGTGGAAGACGGTCACGCGCGACGCGCCCTCGAGGACGTGCCGGACGACCGCGGCGCGCTCGACGTCGAAGAGGTCGTGGTTCGCGTCGGTCCCCGTGAGCGTGACGACGAGCGGCAGCTCGGCCCGGCGCGCGAGCCTGAGCGCGAGCGGCCCCGTGCGGTAGGCGTGGAAGGCGTGCACCAGGCTCGGCGCGTACGCCTCCACCTCCCCCTCGACGCGCGCCTCCGGCTCCACGGAGAGGTCCCAGACGGCGAGCTCGACCGAGCGCTCGCGGAGGCCCCGCGCGATGCGCGCCACCGTGACGGCGTTCCCGCGGACGGAGGGGTGCGCGAAGGGCGTCAGGAGCGCGACCCGCGGCGACATGCGCCCGAGCATACGAGGATTGGCGCGATGCGTCCAGCGGCGCCGGAATCCCTCGCGCGCCCCGCGGCATCTACATATAATGACGCCGATGTCCGAGTATGGAGCCAGCGGCTCGTCATCGATCGAGTGCCGGCAGATCGCCGAGCTGCTCGGCGACTATCTCGAGGGGACGCTTCCGCGCGAGACGCGCGAGCTAATCGAGTGGCACATCGAGGGGTGCGGGCCGTGCGTCGCCTTCGTGAACACCTACCGCGGGACGATCGACGCGGCGAAGAAGCTCCGAGAGGTCGAGATCCCCGGCGAGCTGAAGAAGCGCCTCCTCGCCGTCCTCCGCACGCAGCGCGCCGCTAAGCCGTAACCCGGATCACCGCCTCCCGCAGCACCTCCCCGATCTCCCAACACTCCTCGCCGCGACGCCGGAACGCGTCCGCGACGGCGCGCGCCCGCTCGGGCGCCACGGAGAAGAGGAGCCCGCCCGACGTCTCGGACTCGGCGAGCAGCGAGACGAGATACGCGGGCACCGTCGGGTCGATCTGGAGGTCGCGGCCGAAGACCGCGTCCACGTGGCGGCGGTTGCGCTTCATGCCGCCGCTCCAGTGCCCCGCCTCGGCGAGCTCGCGAGCGCCGGGGAGGAGCGGTACGCGCGCGGCCGCGACCGCGATGCCGGCGCCCGAGGCCTTGACCATCTCGCCCGCGTGACCGAGGAAGCCGAAGCCCGTGATGTCCGTCGCGCCCTTCGCCCCGGCCTCCGTCGCGACCTCGGCGGCCGCGCGGTTGAGCCTCAGCATGCTCTGGACGGCGCCCTCGAGCGCCGCGCGGCTCGCGTGGCCGTCCTTCGCCGCGGTCGTGATCACCCCCGTGCCGAGGGGCTTCGAGAGGAAGAGCCGGTGGCCCGGCACGAGCCCGCCCTTGACGAGGATGCGCGCGGGGTGGACGCGGCCGGTGACGCAGAGGCCGTACTTCGGCTCGGCGTCCACGACGGTGTGACCGCCGGCGATGACGCCGCCCGCCTCCGCGACCTTGTCGCTCCCGCCGCGGAAGACCTCAGCGATGATCCCCTTCGACATGTCGCGCGGGAAGCCGGCCACCGCGAGCGCGAACATCACCTCGCCGCCCATCGCGTAGACGTCGGACATGGAGTTGGCCGCCGCGATCGCGCCGTAGGTATAGGGGTCGTCCACGATCGGGGGGAAGAAGTCCACCGTCTCGACGATGGCGACCTCGTCG
>DATFVL010000306.1 GCA_035260325.1 Candidatus Methylomirabilota bacterium
AGGCGCGGGTCAGCGACCTGCCCTTCGCGCGGTAGATCCGGTGGCCACGAACCGCCTCGCCCGCGAGACGAGCCCCTACCTGCTCCAGCACGCGCACAACCCCGTGGACTGGTACCCGTGGGGCGAGGAGGCGTTCGCGCGCGCGCGCGGAGAGGACAAGCCGATCCTCCTCTCGGTCGGCTACTCCGCCTGCCACTGGTGCCACGTGATGGAGCGCGAGTCGTTCGAGAACGCCGAGATCGCCGACGTGATGAATCGCCACTTCGTGAGCGTCAAGGTGGACCGCGAGGAGCGGCCCGACGTGGACCAGATCTACATGCAGGCGGTCCAGTCCATGACGGGCCACGGCGGCTGGCCGATGACCGTGTTCCTCACGCCGGAGGGCGAGCCCTTCTACGGCGGCACCTATTTCCCGCCGGCGGACCGCCACGGCCTCCCCGGGTTCCCGCGCCTCCTCGCGTCGCTCGCCGACGCGTGGGCGACCCGGCGCGGCGAGGTCCTGTCCTCCGCTCGCCAGATCGGCGAGGCGCTCGGCCAGGGCGAGCGCCTGCGCGGGGCGGCGCGGCTCCTCACCGACGAGGTCCTCTTCGGCGCCTTCCAGTCGCTCTCCTCGCAGTTCGACGACGCCGACGGCGGCCTGGGCGGCGCGCCGAAGTTCCCGCAGCCGATGCTCTGGGAGTTCATGCTCCGCTACGGGAAGCGCTCGAAGAATCCCCGCGCGCGGCAGATGGCGCACACGACGCTCACGCTGATGGCGCGCGGCGGCATGTACGACCAGGTCGGCGGCGGCTTCCACCGCTACTCCGTGGACGCCCACTGGCTCGTGCCCCACTTCGAGAAGATGCTCTACGACAACGGCCAGCTCGCGTCCCTGTACCTCCACGCGTGGCTCGCCTTCGGCGACCCCGAATGCCGGCGCGTGTGCGAGGAGACGCTCGACTACATCCTGCGCGAGATGACCGACCCGTCCGGCGGCTTCTACTCGGCGCAGGACGCCGACTCCGAGGGCGACGAGGGCAAGTTCTTCGTCTGGACGCCCGACGAGCTGCGCGAGGTGCTGGGGGCGGCCGACGCGGAGCTGGCCGCGCGCTACTGGGGCGTGGACCGCGGGGCGAACTTCGAGGGCAGGAGCATCCTCTACGTCGCGGGCGACCCCGATCCCGAGCGCATCGCGGGGATCCGCCGGAAGCTCTACGCAGCGCGTGAGCGGCGCGTCCATCCCGCGCGGGACGACAAGGTGCTCGCCGCGTGGAACGGCCTCGCGTGCCGCGCCTTCGCCGAGGCCGGCCGCGCGCTCGACCGGCCCGACTACGTCGCCGCCGCGGTGAAGAACGCCGACTTCGTCCTGCGCTCGATGCGGCGTGACGGCCGCCTGTTGCGGACGTGGAAGGCCGGGGAAGCGAAGCTCAAGGGCTACCTCGAGGACTACGCGCTCGTGGCCGCGGCGCTCGTGGACGTCTACGAGGCCACGTTCGAGCGCCGCTGGCTCGACGAGGCTCGCGCGCTCGCCGAGGAGATGCTGAGGCTCTTCTGGGACGAACGGCTCGAGGGCTTCTACGACACGGGCGCCGACCACGAGCGGCTCATCGTCCGCCCGCGGAACCTCTTCGACAACGCCGTGCCCTGCGGCGCGTCGGCCGCGATCGAGACGCTCTTCCGTCTCGCGATCCTGACCGGCGAGTCGCGCTACGAGTCACGCGCCCTCGGCGCCCTCCGGCCGATGGCCGACCTCATGACGCGCTACGCGTCGGGCTTCGGCCGCTACCTCTGCGCCCTCGACTTCCACCTGGGCCCCGTCGTCGAGGTGGCGCTGGTCGCGGCGAAGGCCGGCGACGCCGGGCTCGCGCCGCTCGCCGCCGAGGTCTTCGGCCGGTACCTTCCGAACCGCGTCGTCGCCGGGATGCGCACGGGTGATTCGAAGGCCGCCGAGGGGATCCCGCTCCTCCAGAGCCGCGAGGCGGTCGGCGGGAAGGCGACCGCTTACGTCTGCCGCAACTACGCGTGCGAGCTGCCGGTCACCGACCGCGCCGCGCTCGCCGGCCAGCTCGACGCCGTCTGACGAACGCCTACCTGCCACGGCGGTCCTCCAGGATGTTCGCGATGCGCGCCAGGTGGTTCTCGATCGCCTCCAGCCGGTGCTCGATCTGATCCCACGCTGCTTGTACTGGCCGGTGTAGCGGCGCATCACGAAGAGCCACACGGCGATGAAGATGAGCAGCGGCGCCCAGGATTCGAGGAGTTGGAACAGGGAACCGCGCGCGAGATCGCTCATCGGGGGCTCACTCCTCTCCGTCGTACGCTCGAATGATCTCCGCCGCTCGCTGCCAGTCGCTCGCCGTCGCGTCGGAGAACCGCGTCCACCGGCCCTCAGTCCCGCCCATCGCGCATCCGAGGGGTGTCAGGCCATGCTTGTTGCGCTGGCTCGGCGCTGAGCCCGCCTGCAGGAGGACCGCGACGACGTCGGGACGGCCGAAGAACGCCGCCCAGCAGAGGGCGATCGCGTCATTCTCCGCGTTGCGGAGCCCGACGTCGGCGCCGTCGTCCACGAGCACACGCGCGGCGGCCGCCTGGCCGAACTCGGCCGCGACGTGGAGCGGATACGTCCCGCGCCTGATCGCCTCGTGGAGCTTCGTCACGCCGCGAGTCGCCCGCTGCTCCGGGTGCACGCCGGGCTCAGGCCGCGGGCAAAGGCCGCGGCAGGCTCAGGAGCAGGCCTCGGACCGAGAGGTAAAGCACCACCGGAACCAGGAGGTGCCAGAGGAAGTGAGTCCCGGTGGGAAAGGAGGGGCACACCGCGTTGTCGATGGTGCGGAAGAAGAAGGCCACGAGGAACACCCCCGCCGCCCAGAGCAAGAGGAACCGCTCACGCGAGCGCGTGCGAGCGTGATAGACCCCGAGTGCGACCACGAAGAAGGAGGCCGGCGCGTAGATCAGCGAGCCGTTGAGGATCTGCGGGAACTGTCGGCCGAGGTACGCGCCCACGACGAATCCCACGAGGAGTCCCGCCGCGTAGCCGCGCCTCATCTTGATGAGCTCCCGGCTGTAGAGCCACACGTACCAGAGCTGGAAGAGGAGAATCGGTCCGGCGTCCAGGATTCTGGCCCACCACGTGGCGAACGTGTGGAACAGGCTGCTTCCGACCCCGATCGTGACGAGCAGCGCGAACAGGAGCCACACGTCGGGCGATTGCGGACCCACGCGGTGCACGAGGCGCCAGACCGCCCACGCGGCGAGGAAGAAGGCGATGTTGCTCGAGGCGTTCATGGGCTCGGCCCACAGGCCCGGGCCGACGCGCTCGCAGTAGAGATCCAGCAAGGTGGCAGGCACTATAGCTGGCGGGCGGCGGGTCGGCAAGACCGCGTGACGCGCGCCGCGACCCGCCGGGCGTCGAGGAAAGCGCGGTGCGCCGGCGCGTCACCGGGAGTCGCGCTCGGGCGCCGTCAGCGACGTGCCGCCGTCCACGACGAGCGTGTGGCCGGTGACGTAGCGCGCGAAGTCCGACAGGAGAAAGCGCACGGCGTGGCCGATGTCCCAGCCGGTGCCTTCGACCCCGAGCGCCGAGGCCTTGCGCCGCCGCTCGCGCGCCGAGGCGCTCATGCCGCGCTGATAGACCATGGGCGTGTAGACGGGACCGGGCGCGACGCAGTTGACGCGGATGCCCTCGGGGCCGTGGTCGACGGCCATCGCCCGCGTCAGCGCGATGACCGCGCCCTTGGAGACGGAGTACGCGGTGAGCCCGCGCGGCCGTAGCGCGGAGATCGACGACACGTTGACGATCGCGCCGCCGCCGGCCCGTCGCATGGCGGGGATGGCGTGCTTGGCGGTGAGGAACATGCTGTGGAGGTTGACGTCCATGACCCGGCGCCAGCTCTCCTCGCTCTCGTCGACGACGGAGCCGCGGCTGCCGATGCCGACGTTGTTGTCGAGGAGGTCGAGC
>DATFVL010000307.1 GCA_035260325.1 Candidatus Methylomirabilota bacterium
GCGGTCCTCGCCTGGCCGTGGCTCTCGCCGCGCTACTTCGTGTTCCTGGCGAGCCTCGTCGTCGTCAACGCGATCGTCGCGATCGGGCTCAACCTCCTCTCCGGCTACACGAACCAGCTCTCGTTCGGCCACGCCGGCTTCCTCGCCGTCGGCGCGTACACGGCGGCGATCGTGACCACCCGCTGGCCCGGCGTCCCCGTCGTCGCGACGCTCGCCGCCGCCGCGGTCGTCACCGGGCTCGTGGGCCTGGCCCTCGGCGTCCCGTGCCTCAGGCTCGAGGGCCTCTACCTGGCGATGGCGACGCTCGCGTTCGGGTTCGTCGTGGTGGAGGCGATCACGAACCTCGACTGGCTCACGCGCGGCAACGACGGCCTGCGCGTCCCCGCCGGGCGCCTCGGCCCCTGGGAGCTCTCGACCGACACCGCGCGGTACTACCTCGTGGTCGCGGTGGGCGTCCTCATGGCCTGGGGGGCGCTCAACCTCGTGCGGACGCGGACCGGGCGCGCGCTCCTCGCGATCCGCGAGAGCGAGATCGCCGCGCAGGCGAGCGGCGTCTCGGTGGCGCGCTACAAGACGCTCGCGTTCGTGATCTCGGCGGTCTACACGGGCGTGGCGGGCGGGCTCTTCGCCTTCGTCGTCGGCTTCCTCTCGCCCGACGCGTTCGACGTCTTTCTCTCGGTGGACTACGTGGCGATGATCATCGTGGGCGGTCTCGGATCGGTGCCCGGCTCCATCGTGGGCGCGGCGCTCCTCACCGTGCTCAACGACTCCCTCGCGGGGTTCCAGAACTACCGGCCGCTGATCTTCGGCGCGATCCTGATCGTCTCGATGCTGTTCATGCCGGGCGGCGTCGCGAGCGCCTTCCGATTCCTGAAAGGAGAACGGACATGAGGTTCCACTGGGCGCTGCTCCCGGCGCTCGTCGCGTTGCTGTTCGCCTCGGGCCCCGCGGCGGCGGAGCCGGGCGTCACCGACACGGACATCCTCATCGGCGGCTCGAACTCGTTCTCGGGCCCGCTCGCCTTCACGGGCGAGCAGATCACCCGGTACGGCGTCGAGCTCTACTTCAAGGTCGTCAACGACGCGGGCGGCATCCACGGGCGCAAGCTCCGGACCGTCTGGTACGACGATGGGTACCGGCCGCAGGACGCCGTGGCCAATACGAAGAAGCTCGTCGAGCAGGACCAGGTCTTCGCGATCATCATCCCGCAGGGCTCGCCGCCCGTCGTCGCGACGCTCGACTACCTGGAGGAGCAGAAGGTGCCGCTGCTCTTCCCGTACCAGAGCTCGACCGTCACGCGCGCCAAGCCCCGGGTCTTCCAGGGGATGACGCTGAGCGACCGCTCGTCGCGGATGATGATCGACTACCTGGCGGGGCAGCGGAAGTACAAGAAGTTCGCCGCCCTCTATCAGGACGACGAGTACGGCAAGTCGTTCCTGACCGCCTTCGAGAAGGACCTCGGGCGCCACGGGCTCAAGCTCGTCGCGGCCGAGTCGGTGAAACGCGGCGTGACCGACGTGAGCGCGCAGATCGCGAAGCTGCAGGCGGCGGCGCCCCAGGTGACCTTCCTCGTGCTGGTGCCCGGGCCGGCCGCGCAGGCGCTGAAGGAGCGGCAGAAGATCGGCTGGAGCGAGACGCTGATGGTCTCGACCGGCCCGCTCACCGACGAGCGCTACCTGTCGCTCGCGGGCGAGGCCGCCGAGGGCGTCGAGGGTCTGTCGCTCTGGCCCGATCCGCTGATGTCGGAGCTGCCGGGCGTCGTGCGCTACCGCGAGCACATGCAGAAGTACTTCCCGACGAACGCGCCCAATCGCTACTCGCTCGCCGGGTACTTCGCCGGGATGCTGTTCACCGAGGGGGCGAAGCGCGCGGGCCGGAACCTCACGCGCGAGTCGCTCGTCGCCGCGCTCGGGAAGATCAAGGGCTGGGAGAGCGGGATCCTGCCGCGGCTCACGATCGGGCCGGACCACGAGACGCAGAAGCAGGGCTTCTGGGTCCGCGTCGAGAAGGGGCGGTTCAAGCCGCTCACGGACTGGCTCAAGGGCGAGTAGCGGTGCTCAGCGTCGAGGATCTCTCGATCAGCTTCGGCGGGCTCGCCGCGCTCCGCGGCGTGTCCGTCGAGGTGGCCGAGCGGGAGATCTTCGCGCTGATCGGCCCCAACGGGGCTGGGAAGTCCACCGTCTTCAACATCGTCACGGGCCTGGAGCGCCCCATGGCCGGCCGCGTGACGCTCCGGGGCGAGGACCTGCTCGCCCTCGCGCCGCACGCGATCGCCCGGCGCGGCGTCGCGCGCACCTTCCAGAACACCGAGGTCTTCCGGGCGCTCAGCGTCCTGGACAACGTCCTCGTCGGCCGCCACACGCACCTCCGCGGGGGCGCGCTGCGCGGCGCGCTCCGCGCCGCCTCGGTCCGGCGCGAGGAGGCGGCGGCGCGCGAGACCGCGCGCGCGCTGCTCGACCGGCTCGGCCTCACCGACGTGGCGGGCGTCCCGGCCGGGAGCCTCCCGCTCGGCCTGCAGAAGCGGCTCGAGCTCGCGCGGGCGCTCGCCTCGGAGCCCCGGCTCCTCCTGCTCGACGAGCCGGCCGGCGGCCTGAACCCGACCGAGACCCGGACGCTGATGGACCTGATCGTCCGGCTGCGCGACGAGCGTGGCCTCACCGTCCTCGTCGTCGAGCACGACATGGAGCTGGTGATGGGGATCTCGGACCGGATCGCGGTCCTCGACGAGGGACGGAAGATCGCGGAGGGCGAGCCGCGCGCGATCGCGACCGACCCCGCCGTGATCGAGGCGTATCTGGGAGCCGCGGAGGACTGATGGCGGCGACGCTCGAGGTCGAGGACCTCGCGGTCTTCTACGGCAAGCGCCGCGCCGTCGAGGGCGTGTCGCTCACGGTCGGGCGGGGGGAGATCGTGACGCTGCTCGGCGCCAACGGCAGCGGCAAGTCCACGACGCTCCGGGCCGTCTCGGGGCTGGTCCGCGCCGTGCGCGGCCGCATCCTCCTGGACGGGCGCGACATCACGGGTGCGCCGGCCGACGCGATCGTCGCCGCCGGCGTCGCCCACGTGCCCGAGGGGCGCGACGTCTTTCCCGAGTTCACCGTGCTCGAGAACCTCCTCGTCGGCGGCCACACGGTGGCGCGCGGCGAGGTGCCGGCGCGGCTCGAGGACGCCTTCCGTCTCTTCCCCGTGCTCCGCGAGCGGCGCCGTCAGCGCGCCGGCACGCTTTCGGGCGGCGAGCAGCAGATGCTCGCGATCGCGCGCGCGCTGATGACCCGGCCGCGGCTCTTGCTGCTGGACGAGCCGTCGCTCGGGCTTGCGCCGATACTCGCGCGCGAGATCTTCCGCACCATCGAGCGCATCAACGCGAGCGGCGTCGCCGTACTCCTCGTCGAGCAGAACGCGCGGCGCGCGCTCCGGCTCGCGGCGCGCGGCTACGTGCTCGAGACGGGCCGGGTCGCGGTGGCGGGGACGAGCCGCGAGCTCGGCGACGACCCGCGCGTCCGCTCCGCCTACCTGGGCCTCGCGCGCGCGCCGCGCTGACGGGCCCGTTGGGGCGAGGCCCCCGCCTTGTGCTGGCCCGCGGGGTTCTCTAGGATGGTGCCCATGGCCGTGGAACGCGGGCTCCTGCTGATCGCCGACATCGCCGGCTACACGCGCTTCATGGACTTCCACCGCGCCGACCTCGCCCACGCGCAGGACGTGGTCGCGCGGCTCCTCGAGGCCATGATCGACGCGTCGCCGTCGCTCCAGCTCGTCGAGGTCGAGGGCGACGCCGCGTTCCTGTACCGCCCGTCGGCGGACGCGGCGAGCCCCGAGCTCGCGGAGACGGCGCTCCGCCAGTCGGTCTCCATGCACCGCGCGTTCCACACGGTCCAGCAGAAGATCGCCTGCCTCAACGGCTGCCCGTGCCAGGGCTGCAGCCAGGCGGGGAACCTCAGGGTGAAGTTCGTCGCCCACCTCGGCGAGGTCGCGCCCCAACGGGTGAAGCAGCTGACGCGCCTGGCCGGCTTCGACGTCATCGTCGTCCACCGGATGCTGAAGAACTCCGTGCCGGTGCGCGAGTACCTCCTGATGACCGAGCCCCTGTGGGAGCGCGCCGACGCCCGCGTGAGGGCCGGCGCCCAGTCGCTCGAGCAGGAGTTCGAGGGCGTGGGCCGCACGCGGACCTACTATCTCGACCTCACGACGCTCGCGGAGCCGCTCCCGCCCCCGCCGAAGGCCACCTGGCTCGCGCGGCAGGTCGAGACCTTCGGGACCGTCCTCCGGGCCCTCCCGGTCGCGCTGGGCCTGCGGAAGCCGGTCGTCCTGCGCAACCTGACTCCGGCGTAGCGGCGGCGCGGTCGCGGCGCTCCGGGCGTCGGCCCGGCTACGGCAGACCCTGGATCGTGGGAATGCGCGCGGGGATCTTCGACACCGTGTACGTCGTGACTTGCTGCGTCCACTGGGAGTCGAGGGACTGGGCGAGCCCGAAGAGCCTCAGGTCGAGGGCCAGGTTGGTGACGTAGAGGAAGTCGCCGCCGAAGGCGAGGCTCGCCGGGAACAGGAGCCCCTGCGCCGCCCCACCCGAGTCGATGCCCTCGAAGTCGCCGAGCTTTGCGATCGCGCGCCCGGTGGGATCGAGGACGACGATCTCGTCGGACTGATTCGCGCACACCCAGATGTTGTCGTCCTTGTCGATCACGAGGCCGTCGGCGCCGTTGATGCTGTTGACGAAGACGGCCGGCGTGCCCGGGGTGCCACCGGTCACGGGGATCCTGACGACGGTGTCGCTGCCGGTGTTGGCGACGAACAGCGCGGTGCCGCCCTTGTTGAAGGCCAGGCCGTTGGCGCCGAACGGCGGGGTCCCGGTGGTGGTGAGCAGCGAGCTCGTCACCCACGCGGCACCAGCGCCGCCGTGCCGAGGAGTCTTCCAGATGATGCCCTGGAACGAATCCGAGACGTAGACATTCCCCGTGGCGTCGAACGTGAGCGCGTTGAGGCCCGCGCTCCCCGTGACCGTCATGAAGACCGATGAGGCGCCGGTGAACGGGTTGACCCTCAGCACGGTAGCCGCGCCGAAGTCGATCACGAGGAGGTCGCCCGTCTTCGGGTGAAAGGCCAGACCGAGCAGGTGCGACGTCGAGTTCGCGATGCTGACCTGTCGCAGCAAGCTCCCGCTGGGGTCGAAGACGAAGAGCTGGCCGGGGCCTCCCACCGGTCCCGACGCGTTGAAGCCGAACGTCGTGACGTAGACGTTCCCGTCGGAGTCGACGGTCAACCCTTCCGGCCCGGTGGAACCCTCGGGAAGGCGCGCGAACGTCGTCGCCGGACTCCGCGTCCACGCATCCGTCGGCATCGGCGCAGCGGCGAGCAGCACGAGCACGAGTGACGTCAGGCTCAGCAGTCGATTCATGGCGCGTGACCTCCAAGCGGGGGAGATGCCCCTCGTCGATCGTTCCGGGTGCCGCGGCGGGACGGAGCATGAGAGGCGCACGGCTGTTTGTCAAGCCGGTGACCACGTTGCCGCGGCCCGTCCCCCACGCTACACTCGCGTCGTCATGGCGGCGCGCGCGATGTGGCAGCCCGAGCTCGAGGCGCTCGAGCGCGAGCCGATGGAGCGCCTGGTCCTCGAGCGGATGCGGAAGACGCTCGGGCGCGCCCTCGCCAATCCCGCGTACGCCCGCCGCCTCGGCGGCGTCCGGCCGGAGGACGTGAAGACGCCGGCGGACTGGTGGCGGCTCCCGTTCCTCACGAAGGCCGAGCTGCGCGACGCCTATCCGTTCGGCCTCGCGTGCGGGACCGACCGCGGCTACCGCCGGCTCCACATGTCGAGCGGGACGACCGGCAACCCGATCGTCAACCCCTACACGGCGGCGGACATCGAGCAGTGGGGCGAGGTCATGGCGCGCTGCTACGTCGCCGCCGGGGTCGGCGCGCGGGACGTCGTCCAGATCACGCCGTCGTTCGGCCTCTTCACGGGCGGCTTCGGCTTCCACTACGGCGCCGAGCGGCTCGGTGCCATGGTCATCCCGACGGGTGCCGGACGCACGTCGCTCCAGCTCCGGCTCATGCGCGACCTCCGCGCGACCGTCCTCGCCGCGATCGCGACCTACCCGCTGCGCCTGCTCGAGGTGGCGCGCGAGGAGCGGTTCGACCTCGGGTCGCTCTCACTCCGCGTCGGGATCTTCGGCTCGGAGATGTGGTCGGATGAGCTCCGCGCGCGGATCGAGCGCGAGCTCTCGATCCGCGCCTTCGACATCATCGGGATGACCGAGACCGGCGGGCCCGGCATGGGGATCGACTGCGCCGCGCGCGCGGGCATCCACGTCTGGGAGGACCATTTCCACGTCGAGATCGTCGACCCGCGGACGGGCGCGGCGCTGGCCGACGGGACGGAGGGCGAGCTCGTCGTCTCGACGCTCACCCGCGAGGGCCTGCCGCTCGTGCGCTACCGCACCCACGACCTCACGCGCGTGCTCACGCGCGCGCGGTGCGACTGCGGGCGGACGGCGGTCCGCGTGGACCGGCTGCGCGGGCGGACCGACGACATGGTGATCTTCAAGGGCGTGAACTTCTACCCGCGCCAGGTCGAGGACGTCGTCCTCCGCCAGCCGGGGGCGAGCCACGAGTACCAGATCGTCCTCGAGGGCGAAGGGGGCGGCGAGCGCATGACGGTCCTCCTCGAGGTCGAGCCCGGCTCCGACCCCGGCGTCGCGGCGCGCATTCGGCGTGAGCTCCACGACCTCCTCGCGCTCTCGCCCGAGGTGCGCCTCCTGAAGCTCGGCGAGCTCGAGCGGCCTCAAGGCAAGGCGATCCGGGTCGTCGATCGCCGCGCGCTCAGGTGACGCGGCCGCTCAACGGCCTCACGGTCCTCTCGCTCGAGCAGGCGACGGTCCTGCCGTTCCTGACCTACCGGCTCGCCTGCGACGGCGCGCGCGTGATCCGCGTCGAGAACGCCGAGCGCCCGGACCCGAACCGCGCCGTCGGCGCCGACGTGCTCGGCGAGCCCGACATGCGGAGCTACTTCCTGCCGAACAACTTCGGCAAGGAGGCGATCACGCTGAACCTCGCGGAGGCCGAGGGGCGCGCGATCCTCCGCGAGCTGATCGCGGCGCTCCGCGTGGACGTCTTCGCGACGAACCAGCGGCCGCGGAGCTACCGGCGCCTCGGCATCGACTTCGACACGCTCCGCGCGGCGAGGCCCGACCTGGTCTGGCTCGGCGTCACCGGCTTCGGCCCGGGCCACGACGAGGCCGCCTACGACCCGATCCTCCAGGCGCGGGCCGGCTTCATGGAGCTCACCGGCGAGCCCGACGGCCCGCCGACCGCGTTCGGCCTGCCGATGGTGGACCTGGGCGCGGCCGAGCACGGCTACGGCGAGGTGATGAAGGCGCTCTACCGCCGCGCCGTCACGGGCGAGGGCGCGCGGATCGACCTCTCGATGCTGCGGAGCGCGGTCTCGTGGATGGCGAGCCCGATCCTCCTGGCGGCGAGCCTCGGCGAGCGGATCACGCGCAAGGGGAACACCCACCAGTTCTTCGCGCCGGTCTCGGTCTTCGCGACGCGCGACGGCCACGTCTACGTCGCCGTCGGCAACGATCTCCAGTGGGCGGCGCTCGTGAAGCTTCCGCCGTTCGCCACGCTCGCCGCGCCGTCGTACGACACCAACGCGGGGCGGATCGCCGAGGCGCCGCGGCTCCACGCGGCGCTCGGCGAGGTCTTCGCCGGGCTCACGACAGCGGAGGCGCTGGCCCTGCTCCAGGGCGTGGGCGTCCCGATCGCGCGCGTCGCCACGCTGGCCGACGTCGTGGCCGATCCGCTGGTCGCCCCGCGGCTCCAGCGCGTGACCGACCCGCGCACCGGCCTCACCGTGGTGCTGCCCGCGCCGCCCGTCGGCGACCCCCCGCCGCTCGCGTTTCCGCCGCGGCTCGGCGAGCACAACGAGCGGATCTACGGCGCGGCGCTCGGCTACACGCCCGAGCGGCTCGCCGACCTGCGGCGCCGCCGCGTCATCTGAGCGGCGAGCCGCGCCAATCGGCGCTAGAATCGTGGAGTCATGGCCGACGCATTGGCCCGCTCCCGGATCGCCGCCGAGCTGAAACGGCGGCTGGAAGACCGGCCGGAGATCGTCTTCGCGTATCTTCACGGGTCATTCACGTCGCCGGGGCCCTACCGCGACGTGGACGTGGCCGTGTGGGTGGATCCCGCGCGCGAGCCCGATCACGGCACCCGCTACGCGCTGGACCTCGCCCTGTGGCTCGAGCGCGGGCTCGGGCCGCGCGTGGACGTGCAGGCGCTGAACGACGCGCCGCTGGCCTTCCGGTATCATGCGCTGGCGGGTCGGCTCCTCTTCACGCGGGACGGCGAGTTTCTCGACGAGCTGCGCGCGCGTACCTGGGACGAGTACTTCGACTTCGAGCCGTTCGCGCGGCAGTACCTGCGGGACGCCCTCGGTGAGTGAGGTCAACCTCGATCGCCTACGCGAGTTGGCCGGTCACCTGTTGGGCGCCGTCCGCGAGCTGCGGGAGCTCGGCCGGGCACCGCGCGAGGTGTTCCTCGCCGATTCACGCACGGTCAACAGCGCCAAGTATCTCCTGATCGTCGCCACCGAGGCGGCGCTCGACATCTGCAATCACCTCGCCGCGCGGCGGGGCGGGCGGAGCCCCCGGGACTACGCGGACTGCATCGCCGTGCTCCAGGAGATCGGCGCCGTCGATTCGGCGCTCGGCGCGCGGCTGGCGCGGATGGCGCGCTTCCGCAATCTCCTCGTCCATCTGTACTGGAGGGTGGAGGACGCCGAGATCTATCGCGTGATCCAGGAGGACCTCGGCGACCTCGACGCGTATCTGCAGAGCCTCGGACGCTTTCTCAAGGCGGAGCTGGGAAGATCATGAACGACCTCTTCTATCTCACCGACGACCAGCGCGCGATCCGCGACCTCGCCAGGAAAATTGCCCGCGAGAGGATCCTCCCGTACGCCGCGCGCTACGACGAGGCCGAGGCGTACCCCGAGGAGGCGATGCGCGCGATCGCCGACTCCGGGCTCTACGGGATCTGGGTCCCGGAAGAGTACGGCGGCGGCGCCATGGGGTGCCTGGCCCTCTCGCTGGTCCAGGAGGAGATCGCCTACGCCTGCGCCGCGACGGCCACGAACTACGGCGCGACGCCGCTCGGCGGCCTGCCGATCGTGATCGCGGGCACCGAGGAGCAGAGGAAGAAGTACCTGCCGCGTCTCGCGACGGGCGAGATCACCGCCGCGTACTCGCTCTCCGAGCCCGGCGCCGGCTCGGACGCGGCGGGCCTGCGGACCCGCGCCGAGCGTCGCGGGGACCGCTACGTCCTGAACGGCTCCAAGCAGTGGTGCTCGAACGGCGACCACGCCGGCGTCCTCACGGTCTTCGCGACGGTGGACCCCGCGAAGCGCGCGAAGGGCGTCACGGCGTTCCTGATCGAGCCCGGGATGCCCGGCTTCTCCGTCGGCAAGAAGGAGCGGAAGCTGGGGATCCGCGCCTCGCCCACGGTGGCGCTGCACTTCACCGACTGCGAGGTGCCCGTCGCGCAGCGGCTCGGCGCGGAGGGCGCGGGGTTCGAGATCGCGATGAAGACGCTCGACGTCACGCGCCCGGCGACCGGCGCGATGGCGGTCGGCGTCGCCCAGGCGGCGCTCGACGCCGCCGTCGGCTACGCGAAGGAGCGGCAGCAGTTCGGCCAGCCGATCGCCGCCTTCCAGGGGATCCAGTTCATGCTGGCCGACATGGCCATGCAGGTCCACGCCGCGCGGCTCATGGTCCACCACGCGGCGCGCCAGGTGGACGCCGGGATCACGGGGAACACCTACGAGGCGTCGATGGCCAAGTGCTGGGCCGGCGACGCGGCGATGAAGGTCGCGACCGACGCCGTCCAGGTCTTCGGCGGCTACGGCTACACGCGCGAGTTCCCCGTCGAGCGCTTCTTCCGCGACGCGAAGATCATGCAGATCTACGAGGGCACGAACCAGATCCAGCGCGTCGTGATCGCGCGCGAGCTGCTCGGCTCCTGACCCTGAGAGATGTACGGGGATCCCGGCTAATAGCACGGCCAACAAGGCGTTCGCCACGCGACGGGCCGCTGATCGATCGGCGATATGCTGTCCGGGCGCGCTGCGTCACCGGTGTTATTAAGTTCTGTCTAAGGAAGGTCTGAACAAGACACCGTGACGGCACGGAACAGGAGGCACGCGGGTTCGGTCACTCGACACACTACGCCTACGCCTCTTGCAGCCGGAGCAAGCGCCTGCGCACCATGAAGAGATTCGCCAGGGCGCAGGCG
>DATFVL010000308.1 GCA_035260325.1 Candidatus Methylomirabilota bacterium
CTACGCGCGCGACGGCGAGACGGCCCTGGTCGCCCGCCGGCGCGACGTCGCCGACCTCGCCGCGAAGCTCGAGCGGCTCGTGACCGACGCCGGGCTGCGCGGGAGGCTCGCCGCGGCGGGCCAGCGGCTCGTCACGACGGCGTTCGACTGGGACCGCGCGGTCGCGCGGATGGAAGCGATCTTCGCCGGCGCGCGGCGCTGAGGGAGGCGGGTGTGGCGCCGCGGTCAGCCGCGGGGCGGCCGGTCGCCGCCGAGGGCGATGACGGCCGGGCGGCCGTCGAGCGTGGTCGCGAGCACGCAGAGCTCGCGCTCCAGCTCGGTGAGCCGCGCCGCCAGGCGCTCGCGCTCCTCGTTGAGGGTTCGGGCGAGCGACGCCACGTGCTCGAGGAGCCGGCGCTCGGGCTCGGCGATGATCGTGGCGTTCATGCCCCTGGCAGATGAGCAAGAAGAATGCCGGAGGCCCGACGCGTTGGGTGACGCCACTTTCACCGCGCCGCCTCGCGAGCAGCCTGACACCCGCCGCGCGCCCGCCCGCCACCGTGACACGCTCGCTCCGGGCGGACTCGGTCGCGCGTGCTAAGATTGGTTGCGGCATGCCGATTTACGAGTACGAGTGCCACGACTGTCGCCGCCGGGTGAGCCTCCTCGTGCTCCGGCCGTCGGCCGCCCCCGTCCCGACCTGCCCCCGCTGTCACGGATCCAACCTCGCCCGCGTGATGTCGCGCTTCGCCACCGTGCGCTCGGAAGACGAGCGCCTCGAGTCGCTGGCCGACGCGTCGAGCTTCGGCGACCTGAACGAGGAGGACCCCGCGAGCGTCGCCCGCTTCATGAAGAAGATGGGCAAGGAGTTCGGTGACGACCTCGGCGACGACTTCGAATCCGCCGTGGACGAGGCGCTCGCAGAGGGTGAACCGGGAGGGCAGGGAGAGGCGCCCGCCCCCGGCGCGTCGGAGTCCGTGGACGCCGACGGCGCATCCGACGATCTGTGATGGGCCGCCCGAGGCTCGTCGCATGAAAGTCGAGGTCGCGGACCGTCTCGAGGCGGTCGGCGCCGCGACGTGGGAGCGGCTCCACGCCGCCACGCGCCTGCGCTCGCCCTTCCTCACGTGGACCTGGCAGTCCCACTGGGCGCGGGCCTTCGTCGCGGATCGCCGGGTCGAGGTCCATCGCGTCATGGACGGCGAGGGGGGCCTGGTCGCCGCGCTTCCGCTCTACGAGGCGTCGCCCGGCGTCTTCGAGACGATCGGCGGCGCCGACGTGTCGGACTACCTCGACCTCGTGGCGGTCGCGGGGCGCGAGGAGGAGGCGTGGACCGCGCTGCTCGAGGCGCGGGGCGCAGAGCCGGTCGAGTGGCGTCTCCACGCCGTCCCGGCGGACTCGCCGACGGTCACCGCCCTGCCGCGCCTCGCGCGCGCCTGCGGGCTCGCCGCCGAGGCGGTCGTCGAGGATCGATGTCCCGTGCTGACGCTGCCCGCCACGTGGGACGCGTACCTCGCGGGGCTCGGCGGCAAGCACCGCCACGAGCTCGGCCGCAAGATGCGGCGCCTCGAGCGCGAGGCGCCGGAGGCGCGCGCGTCCTGCGCCCACCGCCCCGCCGACGTGACGGCGCGGCTCGGCGACTTCTTCGACCTCCACCGGCGCTCGCGCGCGGGCAAAGCGCGCTTCATGGACCCCCGCATGGAGGCCTTCTTCCGCGAGGCCGTGACGGCGCTGGCCGAGCGGGGCGCCGCGCGCCTCTGGTTCCTCGACACCGCCTCGGGTCCGATCGCCTCGTTCGTCGTGCTCGAGTGGGGCGACACGGTCGGGCTCTACAATTCCGGATTCCACCCCGACGGCGCCGCGCTCTCGCCCGGCGTCGTGCTCCTGGGCCACCTGATCCGCGACGCGATCGAGCGCGGCCGGCGCCGGTTCGACTTCCTCCGCGGCGAGGAGCGCTACAAGTACGAGTTCGAGCCCGTCCCCGAAGAGGTCTACGGGGTGAAAGTCGGGCGGCGGCCGTGAACCTCCGCGTCGCGATGCTCAGCATCCACACCTGCCCGCTCGCCGCGCTCGGCGCGAAAGAGACGGGCGGCATGAACGTCTACGTGCGCGAGCTCTCGCGCGAGCTCGGGCGGATGGGCGTCGAGGTGGACGTCTTCACCCGCTCGCAGAACGCGGCGATCCCGCGCGTCGTCCGGATGGGCGAGCAGGTGCAGGTGATCCACTTGCCGGCGGGACCCGAGGCCCCGATGGCGCGCGCCGAGATCCACGGCCACCTCGACGAGTTCGTGGACGGGATCGAGGCGTGGCGGCTCACGCGCGGCGTCGAGTACGACCTGATCCACGCCCACTACTGGCTCTCGGGCGTCGCCGCGCTTGCGCTCCGCGACCGCTGGGGGGTCCCCGTGCTCCAGATGTTCCACACCCTCGGCCGGCCGAAGAACCGCGCGGCGCGGAGCGCGGGCGAGCTCGAGCCCGCGATCCGGCTCCGCGAGGAGACGCGCATCGTCGGCGCGGCGGACCGCATCGTGGCGGCGAACGACGTCGAGCGCGCGGAGCTCCTGCGCGCCTACGGCGCCGGCGCGCAACGTATCGCGACGATCCCGTGCGGCGTGGACACGGAGCTCTTCACGCCGGGCGACCGGGCCGCCGCGCGGCGCGAGCTCGGGCTCGACGCGCGTCCGGTGCTCCTGTGGGTCGGGCGCATGGCGCCGATCAAAGGGCTCGACACGCTGCTCGCCGCGGTGGGACGGCTCTGCGCGGCCGGGACCGAGGCGAGGCTCCTGATCGTCGGCGGCGATGCCGACGATCCGCCGAACGGCCACGAGGCCTCGCTCCGCGCCCAGATCCGCCGGCTCCGCCTCGACGGCGCCGTGAGCTTCGTCGGCCCGCAGCCCCAGGAGCGGCTCCCGATCTACTACGCCGCGGCCGACGTCACCGTCGTGCCCTCGTATTACGAGTCGTTCGGCATGGTGGCCCTCGAGGCCATGGCCTGCGGGAGCCCCGTGATCGCCTCGCGCGTGGGCGGGCTCGTCACGACCGTGCGCGACGGCGTCACGGGCTTCCTCGTTCCGGAAAGCGACGTCGCCGCGCTCGCCGAGCGCATCGCCGCGCTCGTGGCCGATCCCGACCTCGGCTGGCGGATCGGCCGGGAGGGCGTGCGCTGGGCGGCGCAGCACCGCTGGCCCTGCGTCGCCGAGGCCGTGTGCCGCGAGTACGCCTCGCTCGAGCCGATCGCCACCCCGCACCTCGCCGCCGCGCGCTGCCACGACTAGCGCCTCGCCGCTCGGCCGGCACCGGAGGCCAGGCCGCGCCCTTCTCGACCACGCTAGCCACCGACGCGCCAGCGCGTGTCCTTCGCGCTGCGTCGGCCGCCGCGTAGAAGCTACGGGTCTCGAAGGGCGCGGCCCGTCCCCCGGGTGCCGCCGTGCGTCGCCCGCTCGGCAGATCGGCTGACAGGTGCTGCGTGCCGTCACGCGGCGTGTGCTAGACTGGCGCGTCGTGGCGACGCTCCTCGAAGTCCGCAATCTAACGACCGAGTTCCTGACGCGCGGCGGCGTCGTCCGCGCCGTGGACGGCGTGTCGTGGGACGTCGCGGAAGGCGAGACGGTCGCGCTGGTGGGCGAGTCGGGCTGCGGCAAGAGCGTGAGCGCGCTCTCGGTGATGCGGCTGGTCGAGGCGCCCGCCGGGCGCATCGTGGGCGGCCAGGTCCGCTTCAAGGGCCGCGACCTCCTGGCCCTCTCCGAGGAGGAGATGCGCCGCGTGCGCGGGCGCGAGATCGCGATGGTGTTCCAGGAGCCGATGACCTCGCTGAATCCCGTGCTCACGATCGGGCGCCAGCTCACCGAGGGGCTCGAGATCCACCTCGGGATGACGCGCGAGCAGGCGCGGCAGCGCGCCGCGGAGCTCCTGGCGACGGTCGGCATCCCCGATCCGGCGCGGCGCCTCGCGCAGTACCCCCACCAGTTCTCGGGCGGGATGCGGCAACGGATGGTGATCGCGACGGCGCTCGCCTGCCACCCCTCGCTGATCCTCGCCGACGAGCCCACGACGGCGCTCGACGTGACGATCCAGGCGCAGATCCTCGAGCTCATGCGCGACCTCTCGCGCCGGTTCGGCGTCGCCATGCTGATCATCACCCACAACCTCGGCGTCGTCGCGCGCTACGCCGACCGCGTGAACGTCATGTACGCGGGGCGCATCGTCGAGCGGGGGACCGCGCGCGAGCTCTACCGGCGTCCGCGCCATCCCTACACGCTCGGGCTCCTGCGCTCGGTGCCGCGCCTCGACGAGCCGCGGCGCGCGCGGCTCGACCCGATCGAGGGCCAGCCGCCCGACCTCACCCGCCTGCCGCACGGATGCGCGTTCGCCCCGCGGTGCGCCTTCCGCGTGGAGCGCTGCCTGGCTGAGCGGCCCGTCCTGGCGCCGGCGGGTGGGGAGGGCCACGTGAGCGCGTGCTGGGAGGCCGCGCGCCTGGAGCAGGCGCCGGCTCTGCGATGACGGGCGGCGCGCCGCTCCTCGAGGTCCGGAACCTCGTCAAGCACTTCCGCGTCGGCGGCGGCCTCTTCGGCGGCGAGCCCGGCATCGTCCGGGCGGTGGACGGGGTCAGCTTCGCGATCCGGCGCGGCGAGACGCTCGGGCTCGTCGGCGAGTCCGGCTGCGGGAAGACCACGACGGGCCGGTGCATCCTGCAGCTCGAGCGCCCGACGAGCGGCGAGATCATCTTCGAGGGCCAGGATCTGGCGAGGCTCGAGGACGCCGCCCTGCGACGCGTGCGTCGCCGCATCCAGGTGATCTTCCAGGACCCGTACAGCTCGCTCAACCCCCGGATGACGATCGGCCAGATCCTCGCCGAGCCGATCGCCGTGCACGGGCTCGTGCCCGAGCGGGCCGCGCGGGCGGCGCGCGTCGCCGAGCTGCTGCGCCACGTCGGGCTCCTGCCCCAGCACGCCGACCGCTACCCGCACCAGCTCTCGGGGGGCCAGCGGCAGCGCGTCGGGATCGCGCGCGCGCTCGCCCTCGAGCCCGCGCTGATCGTCTGCGATGAGCCGGTCTCGGCCCTCGACGTCTCGATCCAGGCGCAGATCATCAACCTGCTCGAGGACCTCCAGGCCGAGTTCGGCCTGACCTACCTCTTCATCGCCCACGATCTCTCGGTCGTGCGCCACATCTCCGACCGCGTGGCCGTGATGTACCTCGGGAAGGTCGTCGAGCTGGCCGACCGGAAGGCGCTCTACGACGATCCACTCCACCCCTACACACGCGCCCTCCTCGCCGCCGTGCCGATCCCGGACCCGGAGCTCGAGGCGCGCCGCGAGCATATCGTCCTCGGCGGCGAGGTCCCGAGCCCGCTCAAGCCGCCCACGGGCTGCGTGTTCCACCCGCGGTGCCCCATCGCCGTGGACCGCTGCCGGAGCGAGGTCCCCGGGCTCCGCGAGGTCAAGCCCGGCCACGGGGCGGCCTGCCTCCTGGCTTGACAGAAGGGCCCCCCGTGCTTAAATGCTGAAACCTTCGGTGAGTGTCCCTGGTTTTCCGAATAGTCGCGCCGCTGCTGGACCGAACACGAACCCGGGCGTGCCGCGCCCGCGGAGGTAAGCTCATGCGACGCTTCACCAGCACGTTCATCGGGCTGCTGGTCCTGGCTCAGGCACTGCCCGCGTGGGCGCAGGAGAAGCCGCGCTCCGGCGGTGAGCTCGTCTTCGTGGTGCCGTCCGAGCCCCCGTCATACGACCTGCACCAGGAGGAGACGTTCGGCGTCGTTCATCCGATGGCGCCGCATTACAGCACGCTGCTGCGGGTCGACCCCTTCGACAAGACGGGGACCAGGCCGGTCGGCGACCTCGCGGAGTCGTGGACCATCTCCAGGGACGGCCTCGTCTACACCTTCAAGATCCGCAAGGGTGTGAAGTTCCACGACGGCAGCGAGCTGACGTCGAAGGACGTCAAGGCCTCCTACGACAAGATCCTTCATCCGCCGGCCGGGGTGAAGTCCCTCCGGGCCTCGGCCTACGAGGCGGTGAAGGCGGTGGACGCGCCCGACCCGAGCACGATCGTCGTCAGGCTGAAGTACCCGGAGACGTCCATCCTCCTCAACCTCGCCTCGCCGTGGAACTGGATCTACAAGGCCGACATCCTGGCCAAGGACCCGCACTGGTACGAGACGCACGTCATGGGCACGGGCCCCTTCAAGTTCGTCGAGCACGTGAGGGGCTCGCACTGGGTCGGCAAGAAGAACCCGGACTACTGGGACAAGGGCAAGCCCTACCTCGATGGGTACCGCGCCATCTTCATCAGCAACTCGTCCGCGCAGGTCGCCGCCGTCCGCGGTGAACGGGCGATGATCCAGTTCCGCGGCTTCACCCCCGCCGACCGCGACAGCCTCGTCGCCGCGCTCGGGCCGAAGATCACGGTGCAGGAGAGCCCGTGGGACTGCGCGCTGATGGTGGCCATGCACCACGAGAAGAAGCCGTTCGACGACAAGCGGGTTCGCCGGGCGCTGACGCTCGCGCTCGACCGCTGGGAGGCCTCGAAGAGCCTGTCGCGGATCGCTATCGTGCGCGACGTGGCCGGCATCCAGGTGCCCGGCACCCCGTACGCGACGCCGCCCGAGGAGCTGAAGAAGCTCGCCGGGTACTGGCCCGACATCAACGCCAGCCGCGCCGAGGCCAGGCGCCTCCTCAAGGAGGCGGGCGTCCCCGACGGCTTCGCCTTCACCTTCAAGAACCGCGGGATCCCGCAACCCTACGAGCCCCTCGGCATCTGGCTCATCGACCAGTGGCGCCAGATCGGCCTGAACGTCAAGCAGGAAACCATCGAGGCGTCCGCCTATCACCCGATGCTCAAGCGCGGCGATTTCGAGGTGGCGATGGACTTCCAGTGCGGCTTCATCGTCGAGCCCGACCTGGACCTTGGCCGGTTCCTCAGCACCTCCGACGCCAACTACGGCAAGCACAAGGACGTCGTCATCGACGACCTCTACCAGCGGCAGGCGCGGGCGACCGATCTGGAGGAGCGGAAGAAGATCTTGAGGACCCTCGAGAGGCGGCTCCTCGACGAGGAAGTCCACGTGATGTACACGCTCCAGTGGCACCGGATCATTCCGCACAACTCCAGGGTGAGGGGCTGGACCATCACGCCGAGTCACTACTTGAACAACCAGCTCGATACGGTGTGGCTCACAGAGTAGCGGGTGTCCAAGTTCCTGCTGAAGCGGTTTCTGCTGATGTTTCCCACCCTCTTCGGGGTGGCGCTGGTGGCGTTTCTGCTCATCCGCGTCATCCCGGGTGACGTCGTCGAGCTCCGCTATTCCGGCGACCGCGGCGCGGTCTCGCAGGAGCTGCTCGACAAGGAGCGAGCGCGGATCGGCCTCGACCAGCCCGTCTGGCGGCAGTTCGCCGCGTGGATCTGGGGCGTCGCGCGCCTCGATTTCGGCGAGTCGATGTGGACCGGCGCGCCCATCTGGCAGGAGGTCAGGCTGCGCTTCGCGCTCTCGCTCCAGGTGGCCGTCATGGCCACGGTCGTGGCCGTGCTGCTGGCGCTTCCGCTCGGCGTGCTCGCCGCGCTGAGGCAGGATACCTGGGTGGACTATGCCGTACGGATCTTCTCGATCGCCGGGCTGGCCGTGCCGTCGTTCTGGCTGGGCATCGTCCTGATCTTGATGCTTCTCATCGTCTTCCGATGGCTGCCGCCCATGGTCTACACGCCGTTCTGGGTGAGCCCCTGGCAGAACATGGCCCAGCTGATCTGGCCGGCGCTCGCCGTGGGCTATCGCTACTCCGCGGTCGCGACCCGGATGACGCGCTCGGCGATGCTCGAGGTGTTGCGCGAGGACTACATCCGCACGGCGCGCGCGAAGGGGCTCATGCAGAACCTGATCCTCTCGCGCCACGCGCTCAAGAACGCGATGCTGCCGGTGGTGACGGTCATCGCCATCGAGTTCGCATTCCTCATCGGCGGCCTCGTCGTCACCGAGCAGGTTTTCAACCTGAACGGCATCGGGCTGCTCTTCGTCCAGGCCGTCGCCCACCGCGACTACACGCTCCTCCAGGCGCTGGTGATGCTGGTCGCGGGCTTCTTCATCGTCGTGAACTTCGCCATGGACGTCGCGTACGCGTGGCTCGACCCGCGCATCCGGTACCGGTGATGGCCGTCGCGCGACCGGTCGAAGCCGCCGAGCTCGAGACCCCGGGCGCCGCGAGCCGCTGGACCGCGGCGGCCGGCGAGTTCTGCCGGCGCCGTCCGCTCGGCGCGATCGGCGCCGCCGTGATCGTGCTCATGCTGCTGGCCGCGGTGCTGGCGCCGGTGATCGCGCCCTACGATCCCGTGGCGATCGACTTCGGCGGCATGCTGGCGCGGCCGTCCCCGGCGCACTGGCTCGGGACGGACTCGTTCGGTCGCGACGTGCTCTCGCGGCTCATCCACGGCTCGCGCACGGCGCTGCTCGTGGGCTTCGGCGCGTCGGTCCTGGGCGCGGCGCTGGGCGCCGTGCTCGGCGTGGGGAGCGCGTACTTCGGGGGTCGGACCGACCTCTACGTCCAGCGCGTGATGGACATCTTCCTGGCCTTCCCGCTCATCATCCTGGCGCTGGCGCTGGTCGCCATCCTCGGGAACTCGATCCCGAACCTCATCATGGCGATCACGGTGCCGATGATCCCGCGCTGCGCCCTCGTCATCCGCTCCTCCGCGCTCTCGATCCGCGAGACGGCGTACGTGGACGCGGCGCGCGCCGCGGGCTTCCGCCACGCGCGCATCATCCTGCGACACATGCTGCCGAACGTCATGGCGCCCTTCCTGATCATGCTCACCGCGTTCGTCGGGCAGGCGATCCTGCTGGAGTCGTCGCTCTCGTTCCTCGGGCTCGGCGTGCAGGAGCCGACGCCCGCGTGGGGCCTGATGCTGAGCGGTGCGGCCATCGAGTTCGCCGAGCGGGCGCCGTGGATGGCCGTCTTCCCGGGCCTCGCGATCAGCCTCGCCGTCTTCGCCTTCAACCTCTTCGGCGACTCGCTGCGCGACGCCCTCGATCCGCGCCTGAAGACGCAGTGACGCCCGGCGTGTCGGTGTTCAACCGCGCGGAAAGCTTGACACTCTATGATGATTCGGGTACAAGAATCGTTGGTCCGAGCGCACCCAACTAGGCGGCACATCGGGAGGCCCCAATGCCGTACATAATCGCCGAGCCGTGCATCAACGTCAAAGACAAGGCGTGCGTCGAGGTCTGCCCGGTCGATTGCATCTACGAGGGTGAGACGATGCTCTATATCCACCCCGACGAGTGCATCGACTGTGGCGCCTGCGAGCCCGTCTGCCCGGTGAAGGCGATCTTCGCCGAGGACGAGACCCCCGAGCAGTGGAAGAACTACATCGAGCTGAACAAGCAGTTCTTCAAGGACAACCCCGGGGTGAAGCCGACGACCAAGAAGTAGCTGCACAGGCCACACGGCACACCGCCAGGCCCGCTGTGCATTCGACCGAATGCCGCGGGCTTTTTCTTCGGGAGACCGGCGTCCCGGCCGTGGCATCGTCGTTGCCTCTGTGAATCGGCATGAGCTCAATGCCCCTGCCGCCGCCACCGTTCGGGTACCACGGCGCCGTCTCCGAGTTCAAGCGCCGCCTGATCGAGGCGACCCTCCGTCGAGCGTGCGGCAACCGCACCCACGCCGCGAAAGCGCTCGGGCTCCAGCGCACGTACCTCCTGCGGCTCATCCGCGATCTCCGCGTCGCCGCGCCGCCGCCGCCCTCGCGCCGGAGGAACGGCGCGCCGTGACCGGTTGACGTTTTCCGGCTCTGCCGTCAAGCTGGACACGTCATGCGTGACGTGTGGGTGGCGGGCGCGGCGATGACGCGCGTCGGACGGCGGAGCGAGCGGCTTCAAGACCTCATGGCCGAGGCCGCGCACGGCGCCTTGCGGTCGGCCGGCGTGGACGCGCCAGACGCGATCGTCGTCGCCGCCATGAACCCCGAGGAGTTCGTCGGCGACGGCAACTTCGCCTCGAACGCCGCCGCCCACCTGGGCTTCGCCCAGGCGCCGGCGCTCAGGGTCGAGACCGCGACCTCCTCGGGCGCGGCCGCCTTCTACGCCGGGTTCGCGCTGGTCGCGGCCGGCCTGCGGCGCGCGGTGCTGGTCGTCGGCGGCGAGAAGATGACCCACCTCGCCACGCCCCGGGTGTCCGAGCTGATCGGCCGCTCGCTCGATCCCTACGAGCGCTCCTACGGCGCCACGATGCCCGCCCTCGCGGCCCTCGTCACGCGCGCGCTGATGGCGCGCGGCGTGGGCGCGCGCGAGCTCGCCCAGGTGGCCGTGAAGAACCACGCCAACGCGCTCCGGAACCCGTACGCGCACTTCCGCCGCGCGGTCACGCCCGAGGAGGTGCTCGAGAGCCGCATGGTGGCCGACCCGCTCCGCCTGCTCCACTGCTGCCCCATCTCGGACGGCGCCGCCGCGGTCGTCCTGACGGCCGATCGCGCGGGCGTGCGCGTGGCCGGCATCGGGCAGGGGAACGACACGCTCGCGCTCCGTCACCGCCAGATCCTCACGAGCTTCCGGGCCACGCAGGCGGCGGCGGGCGAGGCCTTCGCGATGGCGGGCTTCGGCCCGGAGCGGGTGGACGTGGCCGAGCTCCACGACGCGTTCGCCCCGTTCGAGCTGATCTCGCTCGAGGACCTGGGCCTCGTGCCGCCGGGCAAGGCCGGGCGCGTGACGCTCGACGGCGAGACCGCCCTCGACGGCCGGCTGCCGGTGAACCCGTCGGGCGGGCTCAAGGCGCGCGGCCATCCGCTGGCGGCCACGGGGCTCGCCCAGATCGTCGAGTGCGTCTGGCAGCTCACCGGGCGCGCGGAGGGGTGCCAGACGCAGGCGCGCGTCGCGCTCGCCCAGTCCATCGGCGGGCTCGCGACGAACAACTGGGTGACGCTCCTCGAGGCGGCGTGATCGAGGGGATCGAGGCCTCCCGCTGCCCCGCGTGCCGCGCGATCGTCGCGCCTCCCGCGAGCTACTGCCCGCGCCATCCCGTGGCGATGGAGCCCGTGTTGCTGCCGGGCGCCGGCGAGATCGTCTCGTTCACCACGCTCCACGCGCCGCCGGCGGGCTTTCGCGCGCCGCTGCACATCGCGCTCGTCGAGCTCGAAGGGGGTGCGCGGTTCGTCTGCCACGGCGCCGACACGCGCGGGCTCAGGATCGGCTCGCGCGTCGCCATCGAGGCGGTGGACAGCGTCTATTACTTCTCCCACCTGGGCGCCGTGGACCGCGCGCGGCTTTTCTGGCACCGCGCCGGCCGCGCCGGCGACCGCGTGAGCGCGATCGCGCGGAGCCTCGCCAAGCGCGTCTTCAAAGGACGAGCGCGTGCCTCGAGCTAAGGGACCGCTGGCCGGCGTCCGCGTCCTCGACCTCACCCGTGTCCTCGCGGGCCCCTTCTGCGCCATGCTCCTCGGCGACATGGGCGCGGAGGTCGTCAAGATCGAGGAGCCCGGCAAGGGCGACGATACGCGGAGTTGGCCGCCCTTCGTCGGCGGCGAGGCCACGTACTTCATGTCGGTCAACCGCAACAAGAAGAGCGTCACGCTGAACCTCAAGGCCCCCGAGGGCCGGCGCATCCTGAGAGCGCTCGTCAAGCGGAGCGACGTCCTCCTCGAGAACTTCCGCCCCGGGACGATGGAGAAGCTCGGCTTCGGCTACCGGGCGCTCGCGAAGGTGAATCCGCGGCTCGTCTACTGCTCCATCTCCGGCTTCGGCGAGTCCGGGCCGGAGGCGCACCGCGCCGGCTACGACCTGATCGTGCAGGCCGAGTCGGGGCTCATGGACATTACCGGCTTCGCCGACGGCCCCCCGGTCAAGGTGGGCACCTCGATCGCCGACCTCGTCGCCGGGATGTCGGCGGCCCACGGCGTGACGCTCGCCCTGCTCGCGCGCGCCCGGACGCGCCGCGGCCAGAAGGTCGAGATCGCGATGCTCGACGCCATGGCCGCGCTGCTCACCTACCAGGCCGGCATCTACTTCGCCACGGGCCAGCGGCCCACGCGCCGCGGGAACGCCCACCCGTCCATCGTTCCGTACGAGGTCTTCAAGGCCGCCGACGCCTACCTGACGCTCGGCGTCGCCAACAACTCCCTGTGGACGAAGTGCTGCGCGGCCCTCGACCGGCCCGACCTCGCGCGCGACGGGCGCTTCGACACCGAGGCCAAGCGCGTGCAGAACCGCGACACGCTGATCCCGCTGCTCAACGAGATCCTCGGCGCGCGCACGGTCGAGGAGTGGCTGAAGCGCTTCGAGGCCGCGGGCATCCCGGCCGGGCGGATCAAGACGGTGGCCGAGGTCTGCGAGAGCGAGCACCTCAAGGCGCGCGGCATGGTCGTCACGCTGCCCCATCCGAAGGCGAGCCGCGTGACCGTCATGGGGGTGCCGATCCGCCTCCACGGCACGCCCGGCCGCGCCGGGGCGGCGCCCCCGGTGCTCGGCCAGCACACCGACCTCGTGCTCCGGACGCTCGTCGGGCTCTCGCGGGCGGAGATCGTCGGGCTCAGGCGGAAGGGCGCGATCTGACGGCGAATCTTGACACTCCGCGGCGTTGGGGCGCATCATGACAGGTACCGCATGCGCCGCCTGATCAAGATCTATGACACGACGCTCCGCGACGGCACCCAGGGGGAAGGGGTGTCCTTCTCGATGGAGGACAAGGTCCGCCTGACGTCGCGCTTCGACGCCCTCGGCATCCACTACATCGAGGGCGGGTGGCCGGGCTCGAACCCCAAGGACCTGCGCTTCTTCCGCCGCATGCAGGACGTCACGCTCAAGCACGCCAAGCTCGCCGCCTTCAGCATGACCCGCCGCGCCGGCGGCGCCGCCGAGTCCGACGCCAACATGCAGGCGCTCCTCGACGCGGGCGCGCCCGTGGCGACGATCGTCGGCAAGTCGTGGGACTTCCACGTGACGCACGCGCTCGGGACCACGCTCGACGAGAACCTCGCGATGATCGCGGACACGATCGCGTTCCTGCGTCCGCGGATGGACGAGGTGATGTTCGACGCCGAGCACTTCTTCGACGGCTTCCGGAAAAACCGTGACTACGCGCTCCGCACGCTCAAGGCCGCGGAGGAGGCCGGCGCCCACTGGCTCGTCCTCTGCGACACGAACGGCGGCACGCTGCCGCACGACCTCGTCGCGATCCTCCAGATCGTGAAGAAGCACGTGAAGACGCCGCTCGGCATCCACGTCCACAACGACGCCGAGTGCGCGGTGGCGAACTCGGTCGCCGCCGTGCTGGAGGGCGTGGGCCAGGTGCAGGGGACCATGAACGGCTTCGGCGAGCGGTGCGGGAACGCGAACCTGGTCTCGATCATCCCGAACCTGATCTTGAAGCTCGGGCTCGACTGCATCCCGGAGCCGCACCTGCGCGAGCTCCGCGACGCCTCGCGCTTCGTCTCCGAGCTGGCGAACCGCAAGCCCTGGTCGTCGCAGCCCTACGTGGGGGACTCGGCCTTCGCCCACAAGGGGGGCATGCACGTCTCGGCGGTCCAGAAGCATCCCGAGACCTACGAGCACATCGAGCCCGAGGCGGTGGGCAACCACCGGCGCGTGCTCGTCTCCGAGCTCGCCGGCAGGTCGAACATCCTCTGGAAGGCGCGGGAGTACGGGATCGATCTCGACCAGGAGACGCCGGACACGCGCCGGATCCTCGACCAGCTCAAGGCGCTCGAGGATCAGGGGTTCCAGTTCGAGGGCGCGGAGGCGTCGTTCGAGCTCCTCATGGAGCGCGCGCTCCGGCCTCACAAGCCCTGGTTCGAGCTCGAGGCCTACCGCGTGATCGTCGAGGAGCAGAACCATGAGCAGGAGCCCGTCGCCGAGGCGACCGTCCGCGTGCGCGTGAAGGGCATCCTCGAGCACACGGCCGCGTCGGGCAACGGCCCGGTCAACGCGCTCGACCACGCCCTCCGGAAGGCGCTCGAGGAGTTCTACCCGAACCTCAAGACGATGCGGCTCCTCGACTACAAGGTGCGCATCCTCGACGAGACGAAGGGCACCGCGGCCAAGACGCGCGTGCTCATCACGTCGGGCGACGGCGAGGAGACGTGGGGGACGGTCGGCGTGGCCGACAACATCATCGAGGCGTCCTGGCAGGCCCTCGTGGACTCGATCGAGTACAAGCTCCGCCGGGACGAGCGGGCCCGGGCATGAACATCGTCGTCGTCGACGATGATCCGATGATCGTGAAGATGTGCGAGAGCGTGCTCACGAAGCAGGGCCACACCGTCCAGGGCTTCACGAGCACGGGCGAGGCGCTCCGGTACCTTGCCGCGGCCCCGAAACCCGACCTCCTCGTGGTCGACTACAAGATGCCGGAGCTGAACGGTCTCGAGTTCATCCAGCGCGCGTGGGATCTCCGCCCGAAGCTGCGCGTGGTCATGATCACCGCCCACGGGACCCGCGAGCTCCTCGGCGAGGCGGCCGAGACGGGCGTCCACGGGCTCGTCCTGAAGCCCTTCACCCCTGCCGAGCTCACCCAGGGGATCAAGAAGGTCCTCGAGGAGTAGGTCGCCGCCCTAGGAGCGCGGGAATGGCCGCGGCTCCTCCTTCTTTTCCTTGTCCGGCTCCTTGCTCGGCTCCCTGGGTGCCGCGGGGCGCTGCACCGCGATCGTGACCTCCACCACCTGTGGCTCCGTCCCCTTCCGGTTGTCGAGCACGGCGAAGTACTGGCCGGCGATCGGGGCCCTCACCGAGAAGGAAAGCTGCTTCACGGCCTGGACGTGGAGGAGAGGCCGCGCGGGCGCCGGGGCCTTCTCGTCCTGGTCGGCTCGGTCGCCCGCCTCGCCGTAGGCGACGAGGACGTCCATCTGGCCGTCGAGCTTCACGAGAACCGCCAGCACGGTGCCCTCGGACACGTTGATGATCCTGACCCGCTTGAACTGGCCGGAGGGGATCTCGTAGTTGTAGCTCGCCTGCTGGGCGACGGCGGGTGAGAGGAGCGCCAGCGCCAGGAGAGCCGCGAGGATCGCTCGGCCGAGCCCGATCACGCCAGCAGCCGACCATGCCCGGCCCGACATTGTCAACCCGCAGCGGTACGCTCGTGCGTCCAAGGATCTCCGGAAATCGCCGGGCCCGTGTCCAGAAATTACCCGGACGGAGATTGATCTGCTGGCCGCAAATTTACCAGGCATTTGTGGACGGCGTCTCGCAACATGCTGAAATTTCTGGAAATATGCCTCCGGTATCGCTTTTGCTCTCTCCATGGGGCATGGAGGACCTGGACATGACGTTCAGAGAAGCGATCACCGAACCGGCGAACGCCGGCCATCCAGTGGGTTGGACCGAGCGGCGCAGCGTGGGACGCCCCTCGACGGTGGCGCCCTTCGCGCCGCAGATCAGTCAGTGGCTCCAAGCCGAGCCCATGCTGTCGGGCGCCGAGGTGCTGAGACGGGTGCGCCTCATCGGCTACCCCGGGGGGAAGAGCGCCCTGTACGAACTGGTGCGGCGCCTTCGGCCAACGGTCTCCGGAGGCTAGTAACGGGTCGCGCCTCGTCCTCGATTCTTCCTCGCTGAGCGTCCCCTCAGAGGCCCTTCTCCGCGCGCCAGGCGCGGATCTGGTCGCCGTGCTCCTTGTAATGGTGGGCCGAGTTCTGGTCCACGATCTTCCACGCCGTCCGGCCGGGCTCGAAGCGCGCCGCCGGGACGGCGGCCGCGGCGCGCATGAAGTCCGTGTGCGAGCGCTCGAGGTCGCGCATGACCTCCGGCAGGGGCGCGGCCTTCTTCGCCGCGACGAACTTCGCGTTCCAGGCGTCCACGTCCTCGTAGCTCACGCCCTCGGGAATCGGCCGCTCGCCGCGCGCCAGCCGCCCGAGGGCCGGCGCCAGCTCGCGGTGCCATGCGGAGATGTGCGCGACGATGTCCTTGACGCACCAGACGCCCAGCCACACCTCGTCGAACCGGCGCTCGTCCAGCCCCTCGAGCGCCTCCTGGAACAGCGTGTACTCGTGCTCCGCGGCGCTCAGCAGCTCCGCCTTCGTCACCGGTACGGTGCTCATCGGGTCGTCTCCCTCGTGCGGCTACGGGTGGAGGCGCTTGTAGAACAGGAGCTCGCGATAGCCCTGCGGGAGGTTGTCGATGTGGCCCGAGGGCGCGAAGCCGAGCGCCGCGTGCATCCGGATCGCGGCCGTGTTGGTCTCCTCGGCGGATGAGTAGAGCCGCGGGCCGGGCGAGACGGCCTCGAGCATCTTGAAGAGGGCGCGGGCGATGCCGCGCCGCCGGCGGTCGTCGCGCACGCAGACGAGCCCGACGAGCGTGCACTGGAACCAGTCGGTGCGGTAGCCGAGGACGCCCACGACGTCACCCGCCTCCTCCGCGACCAGGAGGGGATGGCGCTCGGCGTGGGAGCGGACGAGCGGCCCGGCGCGCCCGGGGCCGAGGGTCTCCGTCGCGAGGGCCATGAG
>DATFVL010000309.1 GCA_035260325.1 Candidatus Methylomirabilota bacterium
CGCTCGGCATGGGGTCCTCCTCTGGTGTACGACTGTACAACACCGTCAGGGCTGGAGCCGCGTGGCGGTCCAGGGCCCGCCCCGGTAGCCCTCGCCCGCGCGGGCGAGCGCGCGGGTCCAGGCCGCGCGGTCGTGGGCGCGGGCGGGCTGGCCCACCCAGAGCTCGACGCGCTCGGCCCAGACGCGATAGCCGCCCCAGCGCGGCGGGCGCGGCGCGTCGCCGGCGAAGCGCGCCGCCGTCTCCTCGATCTTCTGGAGGAAGGCCGCGCGTGAGGCGATGGGCCGGCTCTGCTCGCTGGCGGCGGCCGCAATGCGCGCATCCGGAGGGCGCGCGAGCCAGTAGGCGTCTGAGTCGGCGTCCGGCGCGGGGGTCACCGGCCCCTCGATCCGAACCTGGCGCTCGAGGGCGTCCCAGTGGAAGACGAGCGCCGCGCGCGGGGCCTTCGCGAGCGCGCGGCCCTTGGCGCTCTCGCGATCGGTGTAGAAGACGAGCCAGCCCGCGTGAGCGTCGAAGCCGCGGCAGAGCACCATCCGCGCCGCCGGGCGGCCGTCGGGCTCGACGGTCGCGAGCGTCATGGCGTGGCCGTTCCGGATGGCCGCGAACGCCTCCTCCATCCAGCTCCCGAGGAGCTCGAGCGGGCTCTCGGGCAGGGGCTCGGGCAGCGGCGGCTTCACGACGTGGCTATCGGAGCCGGGCGGCGAGGCCCCGCTTCACCTCGGGCCACTCGGCGTCGCGGATCGAGTAGCAGGCGCTGTCCCGCACGGCGCCGTCCGCGCCGATGCGCGCGGCGCGCAGGACGCCGTCGAAGCGCGCGCCGAGGCGGAGGATGGCCTCGCGCGAGCGCGCGTTGCGGGCGTCGGTCACGAGGCTCACGCGATGGACTCGCCAGGTTTCGAAGGCGTGGGTGAGCATGAGGAGCTTCGCCTCCGTGTTGATCCCGCTCCTCCGGACATCGGGCGCGAGCCAGGTCCAGCCGATCTCGACGACGTCGGGCAGGTCGGCGCCGCGTTGGTTCGGATTGCCCGCGGGCCACGCCCAGAACTCGACGTTGCCGAACCGGGTCGAGCCCACGACATGGCCCGTCGCGCGCTCCACCGTGGCGAAAGGCAGCGCGCGCCCGTCCCGCTGCTCCCGCAGCGCGGCCTCGACGTACGCACGGGTGGCGGGCTCGTCCGCGGGAACCAGGGTGAACGCGAAGCTCTCGCGCGGCCCCGCGCCGATCTTCGCGAGCGCCGGGACGTGGCCGAGAGTGAGCGGCTCGAGGCGCACGTAGCGTCCCTCGAGCGTCACGGACGTCGGCATCGAGCGAGCGCTCCGCCCGCCGTCGCGCTACGCCCAGGAGACGCGCGACTGCCAGCGGTTCAGGAACGTCGTCTCCGACGTGGGCAGCCGCGTGTTCGGGCTGAAGCTCCCGCGCGGATAGCCGAGCGGGATGCAGAAGTGGAAGACGACCTCCTTCGGGATTCCGAGGAGCGCGTAGACGCGGTCCATCACCTTCGGATGGAGCGTCGTCGGCACCGAGCCGATCCCGAGCGCCCGGGCGGCCAGCATGAGATTCTGGCAGGCGGGGACGACCGAGTTCGCCGGCCCGGGCGGCACGGCGAGCGCCAGCACGATGCACGGCGCGTCCTTCATCTCCTCGGCGAGCCCGGCCGCCGAGCGGTAGTTCTTGTCCGCGGGCGGGATGTCCTCGGGCTTGGTCCAGCCCTTCTCGTCGAGGCGCTTGGCCCACCACGCCTCGCGGTAGAGCTTGCCGAACTCCTGGATGACCTTCCGGTCGGTGAGGACGAGGAAGCGCCCGACCTGGCGGTTGCCGCCGTTCGGCGCCTTCACCGCGGCCTCGACGATGAGGTGGAGGTCGTCCATCGGGATCGGGTCGGGCTTGAAGCGCCGGATCGACCGCTGGCTGAACATCGCGTCGCCGACCGTCATCGAGAGCCGCTTGGGGTCCACGCTCATGGCATCCTCCTCAGTAGCCCTCCTCGTGGAGCAGCGGGAAGGCGCTCGTCGCGTGGGGGAGCGTGACGGCCGTCGCCGGGTGCACGTAGGAGCGATCGAGCTCGGCGAGCCGGCTCACGCCGAGGAGCGCCATCGCGATCCGGATCTCGTCCTGGAGCAGCTCGAGCACGCGCTCGAGGCCCGCCTGGCCCGCCGCCGCGAGGCCGCAGCACGCGATGCGCCCGATGCCGACCATCTGGGCGCCGAGCGCGATCGCCTTCACGACGTCGGTGCCGCGCACGAAGGCGCCGTCCACGATGACCGTCGCGCGGCCCCCGACGGCCGCGACGACCTCGGGGAGCACGTCGAGCGCGCCCCGGCCGTGGTCGAGCTGCCGGCCGCCGTGGTTCGAGACGTAGACGCCCTCGACGCCGTGCTGCACGGCCAGCGTGGCGTCCTCGGCCGTCGCGATGCCCTTCAGGACGAGCGGGATCCGGTGCGTGTCCTTGAAGCGCTTGACGTGGTCCCAGTTGAGCCCGGCCTGGAACTCGAAGCCGCCGGCGCGCGTGCGCCAGGGCTTGACGAAGCGCCGGGCGAGGTCGCGCTCGCGCCGGCTGTAGGACGCGGTGTCCACGGTGAGGCAGAAGGCGGCGTAGCCGTGGTCCACGGCGCGCCGCACCCAGTCGTCCACCCAGGCGTCGTCACCGCGCACGTAGAGCTGGAAGATGCGGAAGTTGTCGGCGGCCTTGGCCACGGCCTCGAGGCCGGGGTTGCAGACCGACGACAGCATCTGCGGCACGCCGAACGCGCCCGAGGCCATCGCCGCCGTGGCACCGCCGCCCTCGGTGAAGGTCTCGATGGAGCCGATCGGCGCCAGCATCACCGGGATCGTCACGGGCCGGCCGAAGAAGGTGGACGCCGTGTCGATCTTCGAGACGTCACGCAGCACGCGCGGCCGGAAGGCGAGCGAGTCGAGGGCCTGGCGGTTGCGCCGCAAGGTCGTCTCGGTCTCGGCGCCGCCGATCAGGTAGTCCCACGGGCCGGGCGCCAGGTTGTTGCGCGCGGCGCGGACGATCTCGTGGAGGGTCTGGAACGCGTGCTCGAGGTTCGAAGGCATCAGCGTATCCCCGCTCTCATGAAGCTCTGGACGAACTGACGCTGGAACAGCAGGAACGCCACCAGGAGCGGTCCCGAGGTCAGCAGCGTCGCCGCCGTGATGATGGACCAGTCTACTCCCTGATCGGTGGACGAGAAAATCTGGAGGCCCACGGTGACGGGCCGCGACGTCACCGAGTTGGTGACGATCAGCGGCCACAGGAAGTTGTTCCAGTGGTAGCTCACCGAGACGAGCCCGTACGCGACGTAGACCGGCTTCGCCAGGGGCACGTACACCTTCCACAGGGTCTCGAGCGCGCCGGCGCCCTCGACGCGCGCCGCCTCGTCGAGCTCCGTCGGGACCGTCTTGAAGGTCTGGCGCAGGAGGAAGATGCCGAAGGCGGAGGCCATGTAGGGCAGGCCGATCGCGAGCACGGTGTCGAGGACGCCGAGCCGGCTCATCGTGCGGTAGTTCTCGACGATCAGCACGTCGGGCATGATCATGAGCTGCACCAGCACGAGGAGGAAGACGACGTCGCGGCCGGCGAAGGCGAAGCGCGCGAACGCGTACGCGGCCAGCGTGCAGAGGACGAGCTGGGCCGCGAGGATCAGCGTGACGAGGAGGAAGGTGTTCACGAAGTAGCGCGCGAAGGGCGCCGCGCTCCAGGCGTTCGCGAAGTTCTGAAGCGTGAGCGGCGCCGTGGGCGCGAAGCGCGCCGAGTACTCGGGCGGGTGGAACGCGGTCCAGACCGCCCAGGCGAGCGGCAGGATCCACAGGACGCCGAGGAGCCACGCGCCGAGGGTCTCGAGCGCGCGGGCCGGCGGGCGGAGGGCGATCCCGGCGCTCACCGGTAGTGGATCCGCTTCTCGAGGACGACGAACTGGACGATCGCGGCCGTCGCCAGGAGCGCCAGCAGCACCATCGTGAGCGCCGCGGCGTAGCCCGTGTCCCAGAACTTGAAGCCGACATCGTAGATGTAATAGAGGAGGAGCGCGGTCGTGTTGTCGGGGCCGCCCTTCGTCATCACCACGATGTGGTCCACCAGCCTGAAGGAATTGATCACCGCATTGACGAGGACGAAGAGCGTCGTCGGCATCAGGAGCGGGAACGTGACGCGGCGGAAGAAGTACCAGCGGCCCGCGCCCTCGAGCGCCGCCGCCTCGGCGAGCTGCGGCGCGATCTGCTGGAGCGCCGCGAGGTAGAAGATCATGAAGAAGCCCGCCTCCTTCCAGACCGTGACGACGACCAGACAGCCGAGGGCGGTGTCGCGGCTCCCGAGCCAGTTGTGGCTCGGCAGCCCGACGAGGCGCAGGACCTGCTCCAGGAGGCCGTAGCCCGGCGTGTAGAAGAACAGCCACACGTTGGCGACGGCGATCATCGGCAGGACCGTCGGCGTGAAGTAGGAGAGCCTGAGGAAGCCGCGCCCGGGGAGCTGCTCGTTGACGAGCACAGCCATCAGGAGCGCGAGCGCGATCGACGCCGGGATCGTGCCGAGCGCGAAGACCGTGTTGTTGCGCAGGACCTGCCAGAAGACCGGGTCGGCCGCCATCGCCCGGTAGTTGTCGAGGCCGAGCCAGACGGCGGGCCGGCCGCCCCGCGCCGTGGAGAAGAAGCTCGACCAGAGGGTCGCGACGGTCGGGTAGTGCGTGAACGTCGCGAGCAGCACGAGCGCCGGCAGGAGCAGGAGCCAGCCGTGGACCTGGACGCTCACGCGGCCCGTCACGCTCTACCTCCGGTACGATCGCAAGATCCGCTCGGCCTCGGCCTGGGCGTCGCGCATCGCCTGCGCGGGAGTCTTCGCACCGGTGAGCGCGGCCTGGAGCCCGTCGTTGAGCGCCTTGGTGACGCGCTGGTTCTCGTGCGTCGAGAGCTCGGCGACGGCGTGCGGGAGCTGGTCCCGCGCGACCGCCGCCGCGGGGAAGCCCGCGACGTACGCCCGCATGGCCGGCGTCTCCCACGCGTCGGGCCGGACGGCCACGTAGCCGGTGTCGATGCCCCACTGCGCCGCGCGGCCCGGCGACGTCATCCACTTCGCGAACTTCACCACGGCGAGCTGCTGGGCGGGCGTGGTCTTCTTGAAGACGTAGAAGTTGCCGCCGCCCGTCGGCGAGCCGCGGCGCTTGCCGCCCGGCAGCATCGCGACGCCGAACTCGAACCTGGCGTTGTTCCGCACGTTGGTGAGGTTGCCGGTCGTTGTCCACATCATCGCGATCTTCCGCTCGAAGAAGTCCTTCGGCGTCGTGCCCCACTCGATCACGCCCGGCGCCATCACGCGGTGCTTCTGGGCGAGGTCCACCCAGTACTGGAGGGCCTCGATCACGGCCGCCTTGTCGTAGGCGGTCTGGGTGCCGGTCTCGTTCATGAGCAGCACGTCGTTCTGCGTGGTGAACCCCTGGAAGAGCCAGTACGGGAATCCCGAGGACGGCACCTGGAGGCCCCACTGGGTGACGTTGCCCGCGGCGTCGCGCTTCGTGAGCTTCTTCGCGTATTCCACCTGCTCCGCCCAGTTCGTCGGCGGCTTGTTCGGGTCGAGCCCCGCCTCCCTGAACGCCTCCTTGTTCCAGTAGATGACGATCGTCGAGCGCTGGAACGGGATGCCCCACGTCTTCCCGCCGGTCTGGCTGTTCTTCATGAAGGCGGGGAAGAAGCTCTTCATCCAGGCGTGGTCCTCGGGGCCCTTGACGAGGTCGTCGAACGGCACGATCGCGTCCTCGTCGATCAGCGTGAACATGTCCGTGGAGAGGAGGATCGCCGTCGTCGGCGGCTCGCCGCTCTTCAGCGCGGTGAGGGCCTTGACGATCGTCTCCTGGTAGGTCCCCGCGTAGATCGGCTTCACGGTGATGCCGGGGTGCTCCTTCATGAAGTCGGCGGTGTAACCGTCGATGATCTTGGTGATCGGCCCGCCGACGGCGACCGGGTAGTAGAACGTGATCTCGACCGACTGCGCGGCGACGAGGCCGCCGCCGAGGACCAGCAGCGCGGCGGTCGCGACGAGGGCGAGCGCGCGGGCGGAGGTGGAGCGCATGGAGGTTCTCCTCTCAGGGTTCGCGACGACGGCCCGTGGCCGCGTCGAACAGGTGCAGCGTCTCGGGGGGAAACGCGAGCGACACCCGCGCGCCCGGCGCCAGCGTCACACGGCCCTGGGCGCGGACCCCCACGCTCTGGCCGCCGGCGTCGCACGCGACGATCGAGTCGGCGCCGAGGTACTCCACGGCGAGCACGCGGGCGGCGAGGCCCGCGCCGCCGGCCAGGCGCACGTCCTCGGGGCGCACGCCGAGCAGGAGGCCGGCGCCCTTGCCGGGCAGCAGCGGCGGGCCGTCCGTGCCGGCGACGACGGCGCCCCGCGGACCGTCGGCGAGCGTCAGGATGTTCATGGGCGGCGTGCCGATGAAGCGCGCCGCGAAGACGGTCGCCGGCGCCGCATAGAGCTCGGCCGGCGCGGCGTCCTGCTCGACGCGCCCCTCGCGCAGGAGCACGACCTGGTCGGCCATGCTCATCGCCTCGGTCTGGTCGTGCGTGACGTACACCATCGTGATGCCGAGCTTCTGCTGGAGGCTCCGGATCTCGCGGCGCATCTCGAGGCGGAGCTGCGCGTCGAGGTTCGAGAGCGGCTCGTCCATCAGGCAGACGGGCGTCTCGGCGATGATCGCCCGGCCGAGGGCGACGCGCTGCTGCTGGCCGCCGGAGAGCTGCGAGGGCTTGCGCTCGAGCAGGCGCTGGAGGCCGAGCAGGTCGACGACCCGCGCGAGGCGCCGCGCGCGCTCGGCCGGCGCGACCCTGCGCACCTTGAGACCGAAGAGGATGTTCTCGGCGACGTCGAGGTGGGGGAAGAGCGCGTAGGACTGGAAGACCATCGAGATGCGGCGGCGCGCGGGCGGGAGCCCCGTCACGTCCACGTCGCCGATCGTGATGCGGCCCGACGAGAGCGTCTCGAGCCCGGCGATGAGACGGAGCGTCGTGGATTTTCCGCAGCCCGACGGCCCGAGCAGCACGACCAGCGTGCCGACGGCCGCGTCGAAGCTCACGTCGTCCACGGCGCGCGCGGCGCCCCAAGCTTTGCTGACGCGCTGGAGGGAGATCGCCGGCACGGCTAGCGTCCGGGGCGGACGGCGATGGACGGCATCGGGGGCAAAGTAGTCGATGACGCGCGCGCGCGTCAAGGACGTCACATTCGTGTTATGTTCCCGCGCGGGAGGCTCCGCCATGTCCGACTGGGTTCCGCCGGCCCCGGCGCGCGTCGAGGGTTACTTCAAGGAGTTGAACAACTGGGGCCGCTGGGGCGACGGCGACCAGCTCGGCACCGTCAACCTGGTCACCCCGGCCAAGCGCGCGCGGGCGCAGACGCTGGTGAAGACCGGGCGCACCGTGTCCCTCGCGCGGGACATCGGCCCGCAGCCCGCGCTCATGTACCACGCGACGTTTCCCTCGAACCGCGAGCGCGCCGACGTCGTGCTCGACCGCTTCGACCTCGTCTATCACGGCTTCACGATCACCCACATCGACGCGCTCTGCCACGTCGCGTGGGACGGCCAGCTCTACAACGGGCGGCCGTTCGCCCAGAGCCTGACCGCCGCCGGCGCGACGTGGTGCCCGATCGATCCGCTGTTCGACGGGATCACCTCGCGCGGCGTCCTCCTCGACGTCGCGGCCGGGCGCCCGGAGGGCCACGTCACCGTCGGCCGCCCGGTGACGCCGCGGGAGCTCGACGCCGCCGGGGCGCGCTCGGGCGTGCGCGTGGAGCCCGGCGACGTCGTCGTGGTGCGGAGCGGCGACGCGGCGTTCCGGCGCGCGCACCCCGAGTGGGTCGCGCGCGTGTCGCCCCATCCGGGGCTCCACCTCTCGTGCCTCGAGTGGTTCCGCGAGAAGGACATCGCGGCGATCGCGTGGGACATGATGGACGAGCGCCCGATCGGCTACGCGGGCTTCGGCATGGGCGCCCACCTCGCCATCCCGTTCCTCGGCCTCGCCCTCGTGGATAACACCGATCCCGAGCGGCTCGCGAAGGCGTGCGTCGAGGAGGGGCGCTACGAGTTCCTCTTCACCGCCACGCCGATCCGCCTCGTGGGGAGCACGGGCGCGCCGGCCCATCCGCTCGCGATCTTCTAGAGACCGCGTGCCGTGACCGGGGCCAAGCGCGCCGCCGCGGCGGCCGTCCTCTCGTTCATCGTCTACCTGACGCCGCTGGTCGGGCCCCACGCCGTGTGGCTGCTGGGCGAGACGCTCTACCAGGACTTTGCCGGTCTCCTGCGGGCCCGCGCCGGCCGCGACGCCGCCTGGGTGGCGACGGACGTCGCCGTCGCGCTCCTCGCCCAGCTCGGCTTCGGCCTGCTCGTCTACTGGTTCATCGGGGGGCCCGGCTGGCTCCGCGGCCTCGGCGTGATCCTGCCCGTGCTCCCAGCCATCGTCGTCCTCAACTACGTCTACCAGGTCGCGATCCCGACGCGCTTCCTCATCGAGCCCGACACCACGCCGGAGCGCGCGAGCTGGCCGCTCGCGTGCACCGCGCGCGACGTCTGGGTCCCGCAGATCCCGGGGCCGCCGGTCGTCACGAAGGACGCGGCGGCCGCGCCGCTGTGGGTTGCTGAGGTGCATCCGCCGCTCCGCTACGGGCTCTTCGCGATGCCGGGCTGCAAGGTGACGCTGCTCGAGCTGACCCAGTCGGCGCGCGGGTACGTGACCTACGTCGTCGGTGGGCGCGCGCTCTACACGACGCTCGTGCCGGCCACGGGCGCGCAGTCGTGGTCGGTCTTCGACGCCGCGTCGGGAAAGCGCGCGCCGCTCGAGGTGGATCGGGGGCAGTTCCCGATCCTCTCCACCGACGGGCGCTCGGCGGCGTGGCTCCGCCCCGTCGTGGGCTCGACGCCGCCGATCCAGCTCGAGGCGGTGGTGCGGGGCGTGGAGCGCTCGCGCGAGCAGGTCGTGGGGCTCGACGCACTCGGGCGCGGCGGCATCCAGCAGCTCGTCCAGCTCGACACGGAGGCAGGCGAGCTGGTGGTGGCGCGCGGGCTGCGCGAGCTGCTGAGAGTGGGGATGGACGGCCGCCTGCGCGGGATGGGGCCCGACGTCCAGGGCGTCGATCCGCATCCGGGCACGGTCCGGTTCGTCGAGGGCGGCTGGGTCGCGTGGGACGGCTACCGCGAGAACGAGGCCTATCGCGTCGCGTGGGCGCTCTCGCGCGGCAAGGGCGCGCACCGCGTGCCGAGGAGCCGCGGCATCACCTCGCTCGCCGTGAGCCCGGACGGGCGCTTCATCGCGCTCTCGGTCACGAGCGGCCTCTCGCTCGGCTCGACCCAGGACGCCGTCTCGGTCCTCAGCACGGCGGACGGCTCGGAGGTCTTCCGCAAGTACTTCCCGAAGTACACGCGCTCGAGCGTCGCGTTCCTCGGCCCGGAGTGGTTCGTCTACACCGATCTCGGAGGCGTGAATGTCCTCAGAATCCCCTGAGCGCCCGCTCGACGCCGTCGAGCGGCGGGTCGTCGAGGTCCTCGACGGCCTCGGCGTCCCCTACGAGCTGCTCCCGATCGATCCGGCCTTCGCCGACACCGCGGCCTACTGCGAGAAGTACGGCTCGCCGCTCGACCGCGCGGCGAACACGATCATCGTCGCGTCGAAGAAGGAGCCGCGGCGCTACGCGGCCTGCGTCGTGAAGGCGACCACGCGCCTCGACGTGAACCACGCGGTGCGGGACCTCATGGGCGTCTCGAAGCTCTCGTTCGCCTCCGCGGACGAGACGAAGGCGCTGACGGGGATGCTGATCGGCGGCGTGACCGTCTTCGCGCTGCCGCCCGACCTGCCGATCTACGTGGACGCGAAGCTCATGGCCCACGGCTGGGTGATCCTCGGCAGCGGCAGCCGCTCGTCGAAGATCAGGATCGCGCCCGAGGTGTTCACGCGCATCCCGGCCGCGCGCGTCGTGGAGGGATTGAGCCTCGACGCCGCTCCCGGGTAACCTGGTGCGCCCGGGACCTCGACGCATGACGTCCTATGAGCGCTTGGTGGTAGGCTCGCTCTAGGGCGGGGGAGGGAACGATGCGGTTCTGCATCCAGGAGCTCCTGACGTTCCGTGACTGGCAGACCGAGGCCGGCGTCTACGCCGACGCCCTCGAGGAGGCGCGCCTCGCCGACGAGCTCGGCTTCGACGCCGTCTGGCTCGCCGAGCACCACTTCTCGACCTATGGCATCTGTCCCTCGCTCGCCGTCCTCGCCGCCGCGATCGCGCGCGAGACCCGGCGCGTGAGGATCGGCACCTCGGTCGTCGTCGCGCCCTTCGCCCATCCGCTGCGCGTCGCCGAGGAGTGGGCGATGGTGGACCTCCTGTCCGGGGGACGCGTGGATTTCGGGATCGGGCGCGGCTACCAGCCCAAGGAGTTCCGCGGCCTCGACGTCTCGATGGAGAACACGCGCGAGCGCTTCGACGAGGCCGTCGAGGTGATCCGGCGCGCGTGGACCCAGGAGCGCGTCACGTTCGAGGGCGAGTTCTACCGGGTGCGGGACGTCCGCGTCCTGCCGCGGCCCCTCCAGAAGCCGCACCCGCCCTTCTGGACCGCCGCGGTCTCGCCCGACACGTACACGCTCGCCGCGCGGCGGGGCTTCAAGATCCTCACCGCGCCCTCGTTCACGCCGTGGGACATCTTGCGCAAGAACTTCGACGCCTACCGCGCGGCGTGGCGCGAGGCGCACGGGACGGACGCGGGCGCCGACATCGCGATGAACAAGATCGTCCACGTCGCCGACTCCTCGCGGCAGGCGCGCGAGGACCTGCGTGAGCCGATCCGCTGGTTCTTCCAGACGCAGGCCGGGCTGATCGCCGACGCCGAGGGCGTCCCGCCCGAGCAGTACAAGTTCTACAAGCGCGTGCGCGAGAACCTCTTGGCGCTCAGCGACGAGAAGGCGCTCGAGCAGGCGGCGATCTGCGGCGACCCCGAGGAGGTCGCCGACAAGATCCGCCAGCACCAGGAGGCTCTCGGGCTCACGTACCTCATGGGCTCGTTCAACCGCGGCGGCGTTCCCCACGACCGGATCGTCCGGTCCATGCGCCTCTTCGGCGAGAAAGTGATGCCGCGATTCGCATGACGACACTGAAGCTCGGCGACGTCAGCGTCACCCGCGTGATCGAGATCGACCGCTCGTCGTTTCCCACGGCGTCCATGCTGCCCGACTCGACGGCGGACGCGATCGCGCGGCACCATGACTGGCTGCGGCCACACTTCTGGGACGACCGGACGGGCGATCTCGGCTCGCGCATCGGGACCTTCATCGTGAGGACGCCGCGCCACACCGTGCTGATCGACACGGGCGTCGGCAACGACAAGCCGCGCGACGGCGCGCCCGCGTGGCACCTGCGCCGGGGCTCGTACCTCGACGACCTCGCCGCGGCGGGCGTCGAGCCCGAGCGGGTGGACTTCGTCCTCTGCACGCACCTGCACGTGGACCACGTCGGCTGGAACACGCGCTTCGTCGGCGGCCGCTGGGTCCCGACGTTCCCGCGCGCGAAGTACCTCTTCCCGGGCGAGGAGTGGGAGTTCTGGCGCCACGAGAAGGACGCCTGCATCGCGGACAGCGTCGTGCCGGTGGTCGAGGCGGGCCAGGCTGTGCTCGTCCAGAGCGACCATGCCGTGGACCCCTGGCTCGCCTTCGAGCCGGCGCCGGGCCACACCCCGGGCCACGTCTGCGTCCGGCTGACGACGCGCGCCGGCCAGGCGGTCTTCTCGGGCGACCTCATGCACCGCACGGTCCAGGTCGCCGAGCCCCAGTGGTCGAGCCGCTTCTGCTACGACCCCGCGAAGGCGCGCGACACGCGGCGCGCGTTCGTCGAGCGCCACGCCGACACAGGCGTCCTGGTGCTCGCCGCGCACTTCCCGCGCGCGGGCTACATCGTGCGCCGTGCCGGCGGCTTCCGCTTCGCGCCCGCCGACGCCGCCTGACCCGAAGGAGGGTCCCATGCACGCGCTCCTCGCGCTCCTCGTCGCCGTTGCGGCCGCCCTCGTCACGCCCGCCGCGGAGGCCTCGCACCTTCCCGAGCAGCCGAAGAAGCACAAGATCGTCTACCACCTCGACGAGCCCGCGCTCGACAAGACCAGGTTCGTTCTCGCCAACATCGAGAACCACGTCCGCGGCGTCGGCGGCTTCGACCACATCGCGGCGCTCGAGCTGGTCGTCCACGGCCCGGCGCTCAAGCACTTCGTGACGGCCGGCATGGACCCCGGCGTGAAGGACGCGCTCGAGCGCCTCCAGGCGCAGGGGCTCGTCTTCGGCGCGTGCGGCAACACGATGCGCGGCCTCAACATCTCCCTCGAGCAGCTCCCGCACGGGGCCAAACCCCTGCCGCAAGGCGGGGTCGTCCGCATCATGGAGCTCCAGGAGCAGGGGTTCGTCTACATCCACCCCTGACGCGGACTGGGCGCGCTTCACGCCGCGCGCATAGACCCTGAGGCTCGGGTACTCGAAGTCGTAGGGTGGTCGCGTCCGGACCTCCGCCACGGCGAGGCCCGCTCCCTCCATCAGACGCGCCATCTCGTCCGGCTCGAAGAGCGTCGCGTCCACAGATACGCCCTGGCCGAACCAGTCCTCGGCGTGCACCTCGCCCTCGCCGCCGTGGAACGCGAGCAGCGCGACGCCGCCCGGCGCGAGGACGCGCGCGATCTCGGCGAGGGCCTTGGGCGCGGCGCCGCGCTCGAGATGGATCAGCGAGTAGAAGGCGACGACGCCCGCCAGCGCGCCATCGGGCAGGGGGAGGGCGCGCATGTCGCCCTGCTCGAAGCTCATCCCGGGGTTCAGCTCTCGCGCGAGGGCGACCATACGGGGCGAGAGGTCGATGCCGAAGACGTCCGAGCCGCGCCCGGCCAGGTAGCGCCCGACGTGGCCCGGACCGCAACCGAGGTCGCACACGCGGCCCCGGCCGCGGACGTCGGCGGCGAAGCGGTCGAGCAGCTCACGGTCGAAAGGTTTCTGCTCGAGCTCGGTGAAGAACTTCTCGGCGTAGGCGCGCGCGACCCGATCGTACACGCCCGCGAGGTCGGGGTTCCAGGGGCGCGCCATCCGCCGATTGTGCCACGCGTCCGTATCCATATCGCGGCGTTGACGCGGACGCTGGGGACGCGTAGGCAAGGGTATGGCGATCGAGAGCTGGCCCGAGGCCGAGCGTCCCCGGGAGCGCCTCTGCTGGAACGGGCCCGAGGCGCTCTCCGACGCGGAGCTCCTCGCCATCCAGCTCGGCTCGGGCACGCGGGGCAAGACCGCGGTGGACGTGGCGCGCGAGATGCTCGCCGCCTACGGCTCGCTCGCGGGAATCGCCGGGCGCGAGGTCGGCGAGCTGGCGCAGCACGAGGGCGTCGGGCCGGTCAAGGCGGCGAGGCTCGTGGCCGCGTTCGAGCTCACGCGCCGGCTCCGCGCGCGGACGCCGGGCACGCGGGTGGTGCTCTCGAGCCCCGCCGCCGTGCACGCCGCGTACGGCCCGCTCATGGAAGACCTCCCGCGCGAGGTCTTCCGTGTGGCGCTCCTCGACGCCCAGAACGGCCTCCTGCGCGACCGGGTGATCTCGGAGGGCACCCTCTCGGCGAGCCTCGTCCACCCGCGCGAGGTCTTCAAGCCGGCGATCCTCGAGGCCGCGGCCTCGGTCGTCCTGCTCCACAACCACCCGAGCGGCGACCCGACGCCGAGCCGCGAGGACATCCGGCTCACGCGCCAGCTCGTCGAGTGCGCGCGGCTTCTCGACCTCAGGGTCCACGACCACGTGGTGATCGGGCACGGTCGGTTCGTGAGCCTGGCCGAACGCGGTATCATCTAGCCGCCAGCCGAACGCGGTATCATCTAGACGACATGGGGATCAGCGTCAGGGGCGTGGGGCACGTGGTCCTGAAGGTGCGGGACCTGGAGCGCTCGGCCCGGTTCTATCGCGAGGTCATCGGCCTCACGGAGGTTGCCCGGCTCGGCGACCGGATGGCGTTCTTCTCGGCCACCGGCCAGAACCATCACGATCTCGCGGTCCTGGAGGTCGGCGCAGAGGCGGCGCCCGCACCGGCGGACGGCGTCGGGCTCTACCACGTGGCGCTGAAGATCGGCGACAGCCTCGACGACCTGAAACAGGCGAAGGCCCACCTGGAATCGCACGGGATCACGCGCGTCCGCGTGTCGAACCACCGGGTGAGCCAGTCGATCTACCTGAACGATCCCGACGGCAACGGGCTCGAGCTGTTCGTGGACGCCGACCCGTCGATTTGGCGGGAGAACCCCGCCGCGGTCGCCCACGTCGAGCCGCTCGAGCTCTAAACGCACTTGAGGTTGCCGAGCGAGCCGGTGCGGGCGGACCCCGCCCAGCCGCCGGCCTCCGCTGCAAACCTCTTCGTCGGCACCCGCGCGCGAGCGCCCGCCCGTCGGCCTTGACACGCAGGGCGACGCGGTGCTACGTGGTCCGGCGTGTGCACTCGGTTGGGCCCGGGGTCCCCGCCGGACGACGGACGGCCCTTCATGCGGGTTGAGGCTGAGGGCCTGTTCATGCGCGTTGAGGGCCGTATGCCGGCCGTACGCTGGGTTCCGCGCCGACAGAGTTGAACAGAATCGGAGCCTGACGATGAAGCGACGCGACAAGCACGGTGGGCTCGACCGGTGGCCGGCCGCCACTGCTGTTCTCGTTATACTGACCTTTGCACCCCTTTGCTCGGCCGCGGCGGGCGATGTCGCGTATCACCTGATCCGCAAGCCCGGCGTCTATACACTGGTCAACCTGCATCCCGACGAGCAGCGCCGTCGCCTCTACTCGGTCAACTACCAACAGGCGGGCCTCATGCCGCTCTGCACACCGGTCATGATTCAGAGCGTGACGACCAAGCATATGACGTTCGAAGTCATCGCGATCAAGAGGATCTACGAGTACATATTTCACAACTCACTCCAGGAGGCGATCGACAAACATCTCGACAAGTTCTTCGGCACGACATGCGATCCCGAACGGGTTGAACACCTGAACCCGTTCGATCAGGACGGCGTCAAGCAAGGCCGCGTCCGGACGGGGATGACGAAAGAAGGCGTGATTCTCGCGATCGGCTACCCCCCGGAACATGCGACGCCGGGCCTCCAGTCGAACGCCTGGCAGTACTGGAAGAATCGGTTCGGCACGATGGTCGTTCACTTCGCTCACGGAAAAGTCGTACGCGTCCAGGATTGACGCGAGTGGCGTCGTGCTCCGCGTTATCGCGTCGCTGGCGAGCCTTCCGTACAGGCCTTGCCTTCGTGGTCTTCGGCCTGGGCGCCGTCGTTCTGGCAACCATCATCCTGCCGATGCTGTCGCTGTGGCCATCGCGCGACCACGAACTCCGAGCGCAGCGCGCCGTTCGACTCTCGCTTTGTCTATTTACCTGGTTCATGCAACTCTTGTGTCTCATACGCGTGTCCTGGAAGCACGCCGACCGTCTGACCGCACATCCAGTCATCTTCATCGCCAATCACCCCAGTCTCATCGACGTGGTTCTCATCTTGGGGCGGCTGCGGCAGGCGGATTGCATCGTGAAGCACGCGACTCTCACGAATCCCTTTCTTCGCCTGGTCGTACGGAAGGCCGGCTATCTGACCAACGACGGCGGAGCAAACCTCCTTCACTGCGCCGCTCACAGACTCCACAGTGGCCGTTGCCTTCTCGTCTTTCCGGAGGGAACGCGGTCGCCCGCTGGCAGCTTGGGGCGATTCCGCAGGGGCGCCGCCCGCGTGGCGCTCGAGAGTAATTGCCCGATCATCCCGCTCGTCCTCACCTGCGAGCCGCCGACACTCCTCAGAGGACAGAAGTGGCACGACGTTCCCGACCGCCCTGCCCATTACACCCTCGATGTGCAGCAGCCAATCATCCCTCGGGACTGGGTCGACGCTGAACGGCCTCGCTCCCTCGCTGCTCGCCGCCTGACCGCCGAGTTGCGGCGGTTGTACGAAACCAAGCTTTCGACCGAGATGGCACACCCATGAACATTTCGAAGGCTGACATCCTCTCCCGGCTCACCGATGTCCTGGTGTCGGGCTTCGACATCCGACGCGAGGACATCGTTGCGGATGCCCGCCTCGTCGACGATCTCGAACTCGACAGCCTCGATCGTGTCGACCTCGTCGTAAGGTTGGAACAGGAAACTAACCTCGCTATCGAAGAGGAAGAACTCAAGGGTATTCAGACCATCAGCGACGTCATCGCTGTCTTGCACGGCAAACTGAATTCACGTCCGGGCTAGGCATCGATGCGGCGACTCGGCATGACGATCACCATTCTTTACTCGTTCCTGATCTTCACGGCTCTCGGCATCGCGTTGGTACTTGCGTTTGGCCTCCTCGAGCGCTGGACCTTGTACAACGGGGTGATTGCTGCCTACCTGGCGATGGGCACTATTCTCATCGTCGAGCGCATCTACCGTGAGTGCCCCTTTCCCGGTCACGACACCTCTCGCGTCGGCGCCTGGCTTGGACGATTCCTTCCTCGAGCGTCAGGCTCGTGAACATTCGGGCGACTCTCCTCCACGAAACCGTAACGCCGCGCCGGTGGGAGCGCGTCTTCCAGGTTCCCCCCACACTTTCTTGCTTTGCCGGGCATTTCCCCGGCTTTCCGATCGTTCCCGCAGTCGTTCAGATCAGTTGGGTGATGGATCTCGCCCACGCCATGCTCATGGGCCACCGCACCCTCGCTTCTATCGACGCCTTGAAGTTTACGGCGCCGATTCAACCCGGGGACACCGTGCACTTGAGCGCCGAATGCTCGCCTGACGGTTCCTCGCTTTCGTTCCGTCTCTGGAGCGGCAAACGGGTCTTTTCGTCCGGGCGGTGTCGCTTCGTGGTGACCTGACAGACGCGCTCATGAAACCCGGTCTACTGATACCGATCTTCAATCACCGGGACACTATTCCCGATGTCGTGGCCGGTCTCGCCTATCTCGGCCTTCCCTGCCTCATCGTGGATGACGGAAGTGACGCAGCCACGAGAGCAACACTTCGTCGTCTCCCGCCTCTTTTCCCGTGGATCGAACTGTCTCATCTTCCAAAAAACCGGGGACGCGGCGTGGCCCTTCGTCACGGCTACCGGGTGGCATCCGAACGGGGATGGTCTCACGTCGTGCAGATCGATGCCGACCGGCAGCACGACCCCGTCGATATCCCCGCGTTCCTGGCTGCCGCGGAGCGCGCGCCCTCGGCAGCGATCATCGGTGAACCTCGCTTCGATGGAAGCGCACCGAAGGCGCGTCTCTACGGTCGCCGCTTGTCGCAATTCATCGTGTGGGGGTTCACCCGCTCCCGCGATATCCGGGACCCTCTTTGCGGGTTCCGCTGCTTTCCGCTGGATCCCGTGATCCGGCTACTCCAATCGCGACGCTTCGGCAATCGGATGGAGTTCGACGTCGAAATACTCGTGCACCTCGCGTGGGCGGGAGTACCGATCGTCAATATCGAGACCCACGTACGCTACTTCCCAGGAGGCATCTCGCACTTCCGGATGGTCCGCGACAACATCCTCATCGTCACGGCCTACGCAAAGTTGTTCCTTCGTTTCCTCGCACACCTCCGGGCATGACTCGGGCAACGGACTGGCGCACCATTGCCGAGCGTGGCTCGATCATTGGAATGCGGTTCATCGTCTGGTGCTACCGGCTGTTCGGACGAGGATTGTGCCAGTTACTACTCGTTCCGATCATCGCGTACTTTTTCGTGACTCATCCGGTCGCGCGGGCCGCGTCTCGGCAATACCTCCATCGCCTCCACCATCATCCCGGACACGGCTCACCGTTCGTTCGCGAACCCGGGCTGTGGCACTCCCTCCTGCACTTTCGTGAGTTCGGACTCAATATTCTCGATCGTGTTGGGTTTCTGCTCGGCAGAAATCCCGAGGTGAAGCTCGTTGTCCACGGCGTCGAACATCTCGAGGGCCTCATGCGGCAACGGCGAGGCGCCGTGTTGCTGAGTGCTCATCTGGGCAGTTTCGACGTCCTCCGCGTACTGGCCGATCGAGCTGGCGTCGTGGTGAAGGTTGTCATGTTTCTCCGAAACGCCAGAATGATCAACGCGATATTCAGGGACCTCAACCCGCAACTTGCCACCCAGATCATCAATATAGAACCGGGATCGCCCCGCGCTGTCTTCGAGATGCGGGATTGCATACAACGCGGTGAGTTCGTCGGGCTCCTCGGCGACCGGGTGGGAGCCGGTGACGCCAGAGTGGAGCACGTTTCCTTCCTTGAACAGCCCGCCGCCTTTCCCCAGGGCCCGTTCGCTCTCACTACGCTGCTACGCTGCCCGCTCCTCTTCATCATCGGGCTACGCGTCGATCGAACGGCGTACGAAATCTTCATCGAGCCGCTTGACGGCGCCGACACGCATGAGACGATGCGCCGGTACGTGGCCCGGCTCGAAGCGTATTGCCGCAGGGCTCCTTACCAGTGGTTCAACTTCTTCGATTTTTGGGCCGGCCATCTGACGGCTTCAGCATGAGCGTCGCAGAATATCCGCCCGTGTCAGAGCTCATACCGCATGCGGGGCCTATGGTGCTGCTCCACAGCGTCATCGATCATTCGCGCCAGCGCACCCGATGCCGGGTCGTGATCGGTGCCAATTCACCCTATCATGACGATGGCATCGTGCCTCCGTGGATCGGGCTCGAATACCTCGCGCAAGCCATCGCTGTGCATGGCGGTCTGCACGGGCGGGCCGCTGGCGACCCGATTCGCCTCGGCCTGCTGGTGGGCTGTCGGTGCCTGACCATCGCGACCACCAACTTCACCTGCGGCCAGGTGCTCGAGGCGTCGGTGGCGCGTCTTTGGGGCGAACGCGACCTCTTCGCATTCAGGTGCACGTTGACCGATAGCCATAACGGCTCGGTCCTCATGCACGGCGACTTCGTCGTCGCGCGCGCCGATGCCGTCCCCTTTCCCCCGGCCCGATCGCCGGATGAGTAGGCGCGTCGTCGTCACGGGAATGGCGGGCGTTTCGTCACTCGGTCACGACTGGCGGACGGTACGGGATCGCCTGCTCGGCGGGAAGTCCGGCGTTGCGGTCATGCCCGAGTGGGCGGAGTACGAAGGCCTCCGCAGCCGTCTCGGCGCGCCAATTCCCGACTTCGCCGTGCCCGATCACTACACGCGTAAGAAAACGCGCACGATGGGACGCGTGGCTCTCCTGGCCACACGCGCCACGGAACTTGCCCTCGCAGACTCGGGCCTCGTGCGGCACCGCTCTCTATCCGATGGATCGGTGGGGATTGCCTACGGCTCCACGGCCGGCGGGATGCGTGCCATGGAAATCTATGCCGCCAACCTTTACACGCGGCACACGCTGAAGAACATCGCGGGAACGGATTATCTCCAGTTCATGAGCCATACGTGTGCCGCGAATCTGGCGCAGTTTTTCGGCATCACGGGACGCGTCATGCCGACCAGTAGCGCGTGTACGGCGGGAAGCCAAGCCATCGGCTACGCGTACGAGGTTCTGAAATCGGCAAAGCAGACTGTGATGATCGCCGGAGGTGCCGAGGAATTGCACGCCGCTCACGTGGCAGTGTTCGACATCATGTTCGCCACCTCGACCGCGAACGAAACTCCCCGCCTGACCCCGCGGCCGTTTGACGTCCGCCGTGATGGTCTCGTTCTTGGAGAGGGCGCCGGCACGCTGGTTCTCGAAAGTCTCGACCACGCGCTGCAACGCGGCGCCCACATTCATGCCGAGATCGTCGGCTACGGTACGAACTGTGATGGACAGCACATGACGAATCCGGAGGCCGGCGGCATGCGGCGGGTGATGGAGCTCGCGCTCGAGGACGCCGGCCTCGGTCCCCACGACATCGGGTACG
>DATFVL010000310.1 GCA_035260325.1 Candidatus Methylomirabilota bacterium
CCGGTCCGGCCCGCGCGGCCGCCCGCCACGCCGTAGGGCGCGACGAGCGTGTTCTCCATCCGCGTCGCGAGCTCCGCCCGCTCGCACAGGACGCGCACGTCGCGCACGACGCCCGCCCCCCCGCGGTGGAACCCCGGCCCGCCCGAATCGGGCCGCACCGCGTAGCGCTCGATGCTCAGCGGGAAGTCGCGCTCGACGTACTCGACGGGATAGTTCTCCTGTGCGATGTAGTAGATGACGTCCACGCCGTCGGCGAACGGGCGGGCGCCGAGGCCTACCCCGAGGCCCTCGATGCAGAGGATCGGACGCCCGCGTGCCGCGTCCCACGCGCGGAAGTAGTAGAGGACGTAGACGGGCGAGCCCGCGGGCACCCGGCCGCCGTTGGCCTGGGCGAGGGCGCCGAAGATGCACGACATGACACGGAAGCGCGTGTTGGCGCGCATGCCGAGCGGGGCGGGGAAGCGGGGCCGGAGGAGGCTTCCCTCGCGCACGACCCACTCGTCGAGGTTCGCGAGCAGGCCCTCGTTCACGTCCAGGCCGTCGTCGAGCGACTGGAGATAGCGGCCGAAGGCGATGCGCAGCAGTCCCGGATTGGTCATGTAGTTGATCGGCCCGCGCGCCTGGTCGTCGGAGCGCCTGCCGTCGAGCCGCACGTGCTCGCCCCGGCGGGAGAGCGTCAGCTCGACGCGGTAGGGCCGCGCGTCGGTCCCGCCGTCGCCGTCGAGGAAGTCGTGGAACGTCCACTCGCCCTCGGGCACGAGGCCGAGGAAGAGCGGCCGCGCGCGGCCCGCGGTCTCGGCGATGCACGCGTCGAAGGCCGCGAGGACGGTCGCGGCGCCGTACCGCGTGAAGAGCTCGCCGAGGCGCGTCTCGGCGAGGTGGCAGGAGGCCATCATGGCCCGCGTGTCGCCTTCCACCAGATCGGGCAGGCGCGAGTTGCGCAGGAAGATCCGGTACGCCTCCTCGTTGAGCCGGCCCTCCCGGACGATCCGCACGGGCGGGACGAGCACACCCTCGTGGTAGATCTCTGTCGCGTGCGGCGAGATGCTGCCCGCGCGCAGCCCGCCGATGTCCTGGTAGTGGCCGAACGTCGCCGCGAACGCGACGAGCCGCCCCTCGTGGAACACGGGGACGACGAAGACCATGTCCTGGTGGTGCTGGACGGCGCCGTCCGTGAGGTAGGGGTCGTTGAACCAGTAGACGTCGCCGGGGCGCATGGTCTCGAGCGGGTACGCTCTGAGGATCGCCGCGAGCATGCCGGGGCCGCTCGCCGAGATGTGGCAGGCGACGATACGCCCGGCCGCGTCGTAGATCCCGACGAAGTAGTCCTTCTTCTCCTTGATGAAGGGCGACATCGCGCAACGCTCCATCAGGAGCTCCATCTCGCGGACGGTCGAGGTGAGGCCGCCGCGGATGATCTCGTGGGTGACGGGGTCGATCATTGTAGCGGGGGCCGCGAGCCCGGGGGCACTCGGGACGTGCCCTGACCGAGATGCGTGGCGGCTGTGTTCCGCATGGCGGGATTCATTCCATGGACGCCCGCGAGGCCGGTGGCACTCGGGGCGTGGCTTGGCGCTCCAGGACGAGGTCGAGCGCTCCGTCCACGCGCGCGCGGAAGCCCGGCGCCACGAGCGTCGTCGCGTCCTCCTGATCCACGATCGCGGGGCCGGCGAACGTCATGCCGGGCCGGAGGCGGTCGCGCGCGTAGCAGGGCGTCTCAGTGGACCCGGCTCCGCGGAAGTGGACCGGGCGGCGCCCGACGAGCGCCTGAGCGACGTCGGGGCCGCTGGCGGCGACGGACGGCGCGGCGCGCTGGGGGAGACGGCCGATCGCGGTGACGCGGAGGTTGACGAGCTCGATCGGCGCCCCCGGCAGGTCGTACGTGTAGAGACGGCGGTGCTCGCCGTGGAACCTCGCGAGGAGCTCGCGCAGGTGCTGCGGCGTGAGCGGCCCTTCGGCGGCCGTGCAGGTCAGCTCGAAGCTCTGGTGCTCGTAGCGGAGGTCGGCGGCGCGCTCGAAGCGCTGCCGGTCGCGCGGCACCTGCTCGCCGTCCAGCCAGGCGCGCGCCCGCGTCTCGAGCCCGGCCCACGCGGCCTCGAGCGCTCCGACGTCGCCGCCATCCGCGGCGGCCCGGCGCTCGGCCGGCCCGACGGTCCGCACGAACGTCGCGCGGACGTCGGTATCGAGGAGCCCCCACGTCGAGAGCACGCCGGGCCGCGGCGGGACGACGACGGTCGGGATGTCGAGCAGCTCGGCGAGCCGGCAGGCGTGGAGCGGGCCGGCACCGCCGAAGGCGACCAGCGCGAAGCGGCGCGGATCGTGGCCCCGCCCGACCGAGACCGCCCGGATGGCGCGCGCCATCGCGTTGTCGACGATCTCGACGATCCCGGCCGCCGCCTCGTCCACGCCGAGCCCGAGCGGGCGGGCGATCTGCGTCTCGATGGCGGCGCGCGCCGCGCTCACGTCGAGCGGGAGCTCGCCGCCGAGGAGCGCCGCGGGGATGCGGCCGAGCGCGAGGTGGGCGTCGGTGACGGTCGGCTCGGTCCCGCCGCGGCCGTAGCACACCGGGCCCGGCTCGGCGCCGGCGCTCCTCGGGCCGACCGTGAGGCGTCCGGCGCGGCTCGCGACGGCGATGCTCCCGCCGCCGGCCCCGATCGTGTGGATGTCGAGCATCGGCAGCTTCAAGGGAAAGGGCCCCACCATGCCGTCCTTCGTGACCTCGGGACGGCCGCCGCGGACGAGGCAGATGTCGGCGCTCGTCCCGCCCACGTCGATCGAGATGATGTCGCCGAGCCCGGCGGCGCGCGCGACGCCGAGCGCGCCGACGACGCCCGCCGCGGGTCCCGAGAGGACCGTCTGGACGGGCTGGCGGATGCACGTGGCGGCGCTCGTCACGCCGCCGTCGGACTTCATGACGAGGACCGGCGCCGTGACGCCCTCGCCGTCGAGCGCCTCGCGCAGCACGCCCATGTAGCGGCTGACCGGCGGCATGACGGCGGCGTTGAGCGCGGTCGCCATGCTGCGCTCGAACTCCCGGAACTGCGGGAGCACCTCGGACGAGAGCGAGACGAGGACCTCGGGGTATTCCGCTTTCAGAATGGCGTGCATCCTCTGCTCGTGAGCCGGGTTCGCGTAGGCGTGGAGGAAGACGACCGCCACCGCCGGGACGCCGAGCTGCGCCAGGTGCCGCGCGACCGCCCGCGCCTCGGCCTCGTCGAGCGGCGCCCGCACCGCGCCCGTTGCGTCGAGCCGCTCGGTGACCTCGAACACGCGGTCGGGGGTGATCGGGCGCGCCGGCTTGCTCCAGCCGTACAGGTTGCCGTGGCGCGGGATGTCGTGGCGGCCGATCTCGAGCACGTACTTGAAGCCGGCGGTGGTGACGAGGGCGGTCGGCGGCGTCTTGCCCTCGAGGATCGCGTTGGTCGCCGTTGTCGTCCCGTGCAGCACGCGGATCACGTCCGCGGGCGCGCGGCCGGCGAGCGCCAGCACTTTGCGCACGGCCGTCAGGAAGCCGGCGGAGAGGTCCTCCGGGGTCGAGGGCGTCTTCGCGACCCAGTGGGCACCGGTCGCGGCGTCGGCGAACGTGACGTCGGTGAAGGTGCCGCCCACGTCCACCGCCAGCGTGCCGGTCCGGCTCATGCCGGGGGCATTGTATCGTGCCCGGCCGGCGGACGACGCCCCCGGGAATTCACGCCGGCATTCATATCGTAAGACGATATACTGGCGCGTGTCCCGGAACACGCCGCGGACCGCCGACTACCGGGCGCTGGCCGACTTCCGCCACCAGCTCCGCAGATTCCTCGTGCGGCGGGAACAGGCCGCGCGCGCCGCGGGCATCGAGGCCAGGCACTATCAGCTGCTGCTCGAGCTCAAGGCGTTCGATGGACGGGACGAGGCCACGGTCGGCGCGCTCGCCGAGCGGCTGCAGATCCGCCATCACAGCGCGGTCGGGCTCATCGACCGGCTCGCCGCCCGGGGCCTCGTGCGGCGGCGCCGCGCGGAGTCGGACCGGCGGCGCGTGCTGGTCGAGCTCACGCCGGCGGGGGAGGCGAAGCTGAGGAAGCTGGCGGCGTACTCGCTCTCGGAGCTCCGGCGCGAAGGGCCGGAGCTGGTGAAGATCCTGAAGCGCCTCACACAGGGAGGACCCGGCACATGAAGACGCAACGGCCGTACCTCGCGGTATTCCTCGCGCCCGCGCTGCTCCTGGCGCTGGCGCTCGCCGGCTGCGCCAAGCAGTCGTCCACGACCGTGTCGGCGCCGCCGCCGGGCGGGCCCGGGGGCGCGCCGCCGCGCGCCGCCAGCCAGCCGGGGCCGGCTCCCGCGCAGGCGCCGGGCGGGCCTCGCGGCGCGATGGCGCGGCCCGTGCTCACCGGGTACGAAGCGGTCCCGGACCTCGCGGACATCCACTTCGACTTCGACAAGTACGAGATCCGGCCCGACGACGCGAAGATCCTCGACGGCCACGCGGCCTGGCTCGCGTCGCATTCCGAGCAGCTCGTGCTCATCGAGGGACACTGCGACGAGCGCGGCACGAACGAGTACAATCTGGCCCTCGGCGAGCGCCGGGCCCGCGCGACGCTGAACTATCTCGTCTCGCGGGGAGTGAAGCAAACCCGCTTCACGTTCGTCAGCTACGGCGAGGAGCGGCCGCTCTGCACGGAACACAGCGAGGAGTGCTGGGCGAAGAACCGGCGGGCCCATTTCCTCGCGAAGCATACGGGCCATGGAGAGCCGGCGAAGACGGCGGCGCCGGCGCCGATCCGCGCGACCATGAAGGAGCTCCACGTGAACGGCGGCGTCCCGCGCGGATGGAAGTTCCTGATGCCGCCGGGCGACGCCGCCGAGGGACGGAAGGTGTTCGTCGCGCTGGAGTGCTTCGCCTGCCACGAGGTGAAGGGCGAGAGCTTTCCCGAGGCGAAGGCGTCGCGCGGCCCGGGCCCGGAGCTGACCGGGATGGGCTTGCACCATCCGGCCGAGTACTTCGCCGAGTCGATCGTGAACCCGAATCGCGTCATCGTCCAGGGCGCCGGGTACACCGGCGCCGACGGCCTGTCCAAGATGCCGAGCTACGCGGACACCATGACGCTCAAGCAGCTCATCGACCTGGTCGCGTATCTGCGCTCGCTGACGGGCGGTGGCAGCCGCATGACCGGAGACCACATGAAGTGACCGATGGGTGCCGCGGCTCGTCGCGCCCTGCTCCTGGCCGCCCTCGTCCTCGCGGCGGGCGGCTGCGCGGCGTCGGCGCCCCGCTACCGGGACGAGGCGAGGCTCAGGTCGCTCGTCCTGGGGCAGCCGAAGGTGGCGGTCGTCGAGACGTTCGGCGCCCGCGACGTGGACCCGGACGGCAAGGCCGTGAAGGTCGCGTCCCTCCACATGCGGGCGGCGCAGCGCACGGAGATGGGCGATCTGTTCGAGATCGGCGAGGTGTTCCTCGTCAACCGCACGTCGGGCCGCGTCTCGGGCTACTGGTTCCTCTTCAAGAACGGACGCCTCGCCATGTGGGGCCGCGCCGAGGACTGGAAGCTCGTGAAGGGCGGCGTGCCGCTCACGTTCGAACCCGCCCGGCCCCCCCAGGACCGAGGCGACTGACGCGCTCGCAATCCGAGGGAGGGCTCCCATGGCCGACGACTTCGAATACGTCTCCCGCGCCCGTCTCGAGTACCACGAGGGGTATCGCCGCGCGTATCTCGGTGAGGTTCCCGAGCCCGTCGTCTACGGCGTCCAGGGCGCCCTCCGGCAGTACTACGGTGTGAAGGAGGGGCCGCCGCTCGCCTCGACGCTCGACCACATCGTCGCCGCCGTCGCCGGCTGAATGTACGGCACGCTGCGAGGCGCCCTGGCAGGGCGCAAGATCGCGTTCGAGCGCGAGTCCTACAAGGCCGTCGTCGAGGGGCGCATCGTCGGC
>DATFVL010000311.1 GCA_035260325.1 Candidatus Methylomirabilota bacterium
ATTGGAGTGAGCCGCCGCGACATTGGTGAAGTCGACGGCGGAACAGCCGGTCGCCACGATCGCAAGGAGAACCAGTCCGAGGACAAGTCTCCAGCGTGCAGGCATCGCCAATCTCCAGCGGCGAGTCTAGGGCGGCGTGGCAGAAATAGTCAAGCGACGCTGATTTCACTTTCCGACCTCGCCAGCGAGCTTTAGGTGAGGTGGCTAAAGCGCGAAGGCGTGGCGGGCGGCGTCCTCGCGGAGACCTTCCTTCTTGATCTTCCGCTTGATGCGATCGCGGGTCACCGGGTCGAGGCGGTCGATGAAGAGGACGCCATCGAGGTGGTCCAGCTCGTGCTGCAGCACGCGCGCGCGGAGGCCGCGCGCCGTGAGCTCCACGGGCTTGCCGTCGGCGTCGCGCGCCTCGAGCCGCACCCACGCGGCGCGCGTGACCGGCGCGAAGATGCCAGGGATCGAGAGGCAGCCCTCCTCGGCCGTCACCTGGCCGCCCTGCTCGACGATCACGGGGTTGATGAGCGCCCGCACCCCCCTGCCGTCCTCGTCGCCCACGACGACGAGCCGGAGCGAGATGCCGACCTGCGGCGCGGCGAGGCCGATGCCGACCTCGTCGTACATCGTCTCGGTCATGTCGGCGATCGTCTGCCGAACCTCGGCCGTGACCTCCTCGATCGGCAGCGCGCGCCGCCGGAGGATCGGGTCACCGTACTTGCGGATCTTCAGAACGGCCATTCGATCGGGTCCACCTCCACGTCTATGATACCGCGGCGCGCGGCGGCGCCCTCGCGGAACCCGGCCAGCGCCGCCGCGAGGAGCCGGGGCAGGTCGGCCTTGCCCTTGACGACGATGCGGCGCCCGCGGTCGCGCCGGTCGGGCGCCGGCGGGTAGACCGTGAGCTCCGGCGTCGCGCCGAGCGCCGCGCCCACCCTCTCGGCGAGCTTCTGGGTCTCCGCGGGCGCCGAGCCCCGCACCCCGACGATCGCGAGGCGCCGGAAGGGCGGGTAGCCGAGCTCGGCGCGGAACTTCAGCTCGTGCGTGTAGAACCCCGCGAGGTCCTGACGCGCCGCCGCGTCGAACGCGTAGTGGGTCGGGTGCTGCGACTGGACGATCAGCTGGCCGCCCGCTCCGACGCGCTCCGCCGCCGCCCAGAGGAAGGCGAGGGCGCGCTCGCCCGCGCGGAAGTCGGGGATGCGCAGGAGCTGGTCGGGTGAGACGAACCCCGCGAGGCCCAGCGAGGCGGGGCCGAAGAGCCGGAGCGCGCCGCGCGTGCCGACGACCACGTCGGCCGCCGCCGCCGCCCGGCGCTGGGCCTCGCCGCGGGCGCCGCGCGCCGCCTCCGGGTCGTAGCGCGCGATGCGCGCGTCGGGGAAGCGGCGGCGCACCGCGTGCTCGACGCGCTCGGCGCCCCAGCCGAAGGGCGAGAGCCGCCGGCCGTGGCAGGACGGGCACGTGTCCGGCAGCGGCTGCGAGCGCCCGCAGACCCGGCACGTGAGCGTCGCGGCGGCGCGCGAGTAGGAGAGCGCCAGCCGGCACGTCTCGCAGCGCAGCACCTCGCCGCACTCGTCGCACGCGAGGGAGGACGTGAGGCGGCTGACGGCGAGGAACACCCGCCGCTTCGCGGCGAGCGTCTCGCGGATCGCGCGCGCGAGAGGCGGCGTGAGCGGCTCGCGGCGGAGGATGCCGCGCGTGTCCGCGAGCGCGACGGCGGGCCAGGGCCCGGGGGGCGCCGTCGCCGCCGTGAGCCGGCCGGCGTCGGCGCGCCACCACGTCTCAACGCTCGGCGTCGCCGACGTGAGGAGCACCTGCGCGCCCTCGCGCCGGGCGCGCTCGAGGACGACCTCGCGCGCGTGGATCCGCGGATGGCCCGGCGGCCGGTGCGCGGCCTCGTGCTCGTCCACCAGGACCAGCGTCGCCGGCGCGACGAGCGGCGCCAGGAGCGCCGAGCGCGTGCCGGTCGCGAGGCGCGCCGTCCCCTCGCCGAGCGCCCGCCACGCCGCCGCGCGCGCCTCGTCGCCGACGCCGGAGTCGAGACGGACCGCGGGCCCGAGCTTGGCGAGCCGCTGCGCCCAGCGCGCCGAAGTCTCGACGTCGGGCGCCAGGACGAGGACGGTCCCGTCCGTGCGCTCGATGCGCTCGAGCGCCCGCGTCTCCCGTCCCGCTCCGGTGAAGAGCTCGGGCTTCGGCGCCGGCGACGGCCGCGGGGAGCGCCGGGCCGGAAAGGACACGCTCCCGCTGCGGGCCGGCGGCGGGAGCAGCGCGGCGCAGGTCGAGCCGATGGACGAGAGGCTCTCCGCGGAGATCCAGCCGACGAGGTCGAGCTGCGCCGGCGAGAGGACGGGTTCGGGATCGGCGACGCGGCCGAGCGGCTTGAGCGACGCGTCGTCACCCGCGCGGAGGGCCACGACCATGCCGACGCGCTGGGCGCCGCGGAG
>DATFVL010000312.1 GCA_035260325.1 Candidatus Methylomirabilota bacterium
CCGGCCGATGTAGTGGATGGCGCCGCACGAGTAGACGAGCTCGAACGGCCCGGCGGGGATCTCGCGGGCGACATCGCCGTGCACCCAGCGGACTCGCACACCGTGCGCGCGCGCGAGCCGCTCCGCCTTCTGGAGCCCGGCCGCCGAGACGTCCATCGCCGTCACGTCGTAGCCGCAGGCCGCGAAGTACACGCTGTCCCGCCCTTCGCCGCAGCCGAGCTCGAGGACGCGCGCGCCCGGCGGGAGGAGCGCGCGCACCTCGCGCGCGAAGGCCGAGGCCCGCAGGCCCCAGATGTATTCGTTGGGCGTGCGCGCGTACTCGCGGGCCCAGGGGCTCCGGGTCATCGCTTGAGCCACGCCACGTAGACGGCGCCCCCTTCGACCCTCACCTGATAGGCGGCGACCGAATGGCCGCCCGGGTGGTCGGGTCGGCCGGTCCTCACGTCGAACGACCAGCCGTGCCACGGACAGGAGACGACGGACCCGGTGAGCGTTCCTTCGGCGAGCGGTCCACCGCGGTGGGGGCAGACGGCGTTGATCGCGGAGATCTCGCCGTCCACGTTGAACAGGGCCATCGGCTTGTCGAAGGGGCCGACGACGAGCTTCGAGCTCCCCGGCCGGATCTCGGAGAGGTCGGCGACTCTGACGAAGGGCTGACGGACGACCGGATCCTGGGGCATCGGGTCCCCCCGCGTGCGGCTCGGTCGGATGTGGGCTGCATGGTCACGCAAGCGCCGTCCAAGGTCAAGCATCGGCGGATCGGGTAAGATCGCACCCGGGAGGGAACGTCATGAGCGAGGCGCTGAGCGGCATCCGCATTCTCGACCTCACCCAGTTCGAGGCGGGGACCTCGTGCACCGAGCTCCTCGCCTGGCTGGGCGCGGAGGTGATCAAGATCGAGGAGCCCGGGCGCGGCGAGCCGGGCCGCTACAGCCGCCAGGAGCGGCCGGGCATGGACAGCACCTACTTCATGCTGCTCAACGCCAACAAGAAGAGCGTCACCCTCAATCTGAAGCACGCCAAGGGGAAGACCATGTTCCTCGACATGGTCGGGCGGGCGGACGTCGTGGCGGAGAATCACGCGCCGGGCGCGCTCGACAAGCTCGGCCTCGGCTACGACGCGCTCGCCGCCCTCAACCCGCGCCTGGTGTATGTCTCGATCAAGGGCTTCGGCACCTACGGGCCGTACAGCGGCTACAAGAGCTTCGACATGATCGCGCAGGCCACGGGAGGCTCGATGACGCTGACGGGCACGCCGGACTCGCCGCCGCTGAAGCCCGGGGCGACGATCGGCGACACCGGCACGGGCGTCCACGCCGCGGTGGGCGTGCTCGCGGCGCTCCTGCAGCGGCAGCGCACCGGCCAGGGGCAGCGGGTCGAGGTCGCGATGCAGGACGCCGTCGTGAACTTCTGCCGGGTGGCGATGCGCCAGTACTACTCGCGGGGCGACGCCGTGCTGCGCAACGGCAACGAGGTCCCCAACACCGCCCCGTCGGGCATCTACCGGTGCGCGCCCGGCGGCGCCGACGACTACGTCTACATCTACGTCCAGCCCGTGCGCCCGCACATGTGGGACGCGCTGCTCCACGCCATCGGACGGGACGACCTCGTCGGCAATCCGGATTGGTCCGACCCGAAGTGGCGCGCCGCGCACAAGCACGAGGTGAATGGGCTGATCGAGCGCTGGACCTCGACCAGGACCAAGCACCAGGCGATGGCCGAGCTGGGCGCGGCGGGTGTGCCGGCCGGCGCGTGCCTGACCGCGGGGGAGATCCTGCACGATCCGCACCTCCGCGAGCGCGGCATGGTGGCGACCGTCAAGCATCCGACCTGGGGCGAGTTCACCATGCCCGGCAACCCGGTCCAGCTCTCCAAGTCGCCCACCGCTCTCGAGCCGGCGCCGCTGCTCGGCCAGCACAACGCCGAGGTCTACCGCGACTGGCTCTCCCTCGACGACCAGGCGCTCCAGCGCCTCAAGACCGAGGGCGTGATCTGAGGGGACGGCGACCGGCGGATCAGTCGATGTAGAGCGCGCTGGAGCGCGGACGTGACCGATCATGCTCACGACGCGCCTCCTCGATCAGGGCTTGCGCAGGCGCATCTCCTCGTAGGGCCCGGCGAAGTAGAGCAGCGGGTTCAGGCCGATCGCCGGCTCCTCCACGCGCGGTCCGACGCCGTGCAGCGTGGCGGGCTCGAAGATCGGCGCGTGCATGACGCGCTCGTGCATCAGCCGCTGGATCTGGTGCAGCAGCGCCTCGCGCCGCTTGCGGTCGCGCTCCTGCGCCTGCTGGACGAAAAGATCGTCGATGTCCGGATACCCGCCGTAAACGTACGCTGAGCCGCTGGCGACGAACGTCTCGATGCGGGAGGCGGCGTTGCCCTGCGCGGCCGTCGCGTTCATGATGAGGCCCGTGAGCTTCTTCGCCCGCCACGCCTCGAGGAACGCCGCCCGCTCGAGGCTCCGCACCCGCGTGCGAATGCCCACCGCGCCCAGGTTGTTGGCGACGGCCTCCCCCATCGTGGTGAACGGCGGGAGGGGCGTGATGTCGCCGGCGTCGAAGCCGTTGGGATAGCCGGCCTCGGCCAGGAGGCGCTTCGCCCGCGCGGGGTCGTAGGGATACGGTGGGATCCGCAGCTGGAACTCCATGACGCTCGGGATGATCGAGCCCGTGAGACGCGAGTAGCCGAGCCGCTCCGCCTCGTTGATGCCCTGCTTGTCGATGGCGAGGTTCACCGCCAGCCGCACGCGGCGGTCGTGCCACGGCGAGCCCGGCTTCCACTGCTCGGGGAACTCCACCCACCACGTCGCCGACGGGATCACCTGGGCCAGGCGCAGCTTGGGATCGGCCTTGACCGTCGCCGCCTCGAGGCCGACCATCAGGTAGCCGATGTCCACCTCGCCCGTCTTCAGCATGGCGAGCCGCGTCGTGCGGTCGGGGACGCCCTTGATGACGATGCGCTTGATCGACGGCTTCTTGCGCCAGTACTGCTCGTTCGCCTCGAGCACGATCTCGAGGCCGGGGGTCATGCTCACGAAGCGGTAGGGTCCGAGCCCGACGGGCTGACGCCTGAAGCCGTCCTCGCCGACCTTCTCGATGTACTTCTTCGGCACGGCCCAGGCGGCGCCCGTGGCCGGGGTCGCGTAGAAGACGAGGAAGTCCGGCCAGGGCTTGTGCAGCACGAACCGCACGCGATACGGGTCGAGGACGTCCACCGACTTCACCCGCTCGTGGAGGAGCTTGGCCGACGCGCCCTTGTAGCGCAGGAAGCTGAACTTCACGTCCTCGGCGGTGAAGGGGTCGCCGTTGTGGAACTTGAGCCCCTCGCGCAGCTTGAACTCGTACGTGAGCCCGTCCGCGCTCTCCCGCCAGGACTCGGCCAGGCACGGCGCCATGTCGTTGCCGGGCAGGGGCTTCATCAGCGCGTCGTGGAGCGCGTACATGAACACGAAGGGCGTGCCGAGCCCGGAGGTCTCGGCGGGATCGAGGAACGTGGGGGCGATCGAGGCGTCGAAGGCGATCGCCAGCTGCCCTTCGGGCTGAGCCTGCGCGCTGGTCCCGCCCGTCAGTGCTGAGACCAGGACGAATGCGACGACGGCGGCGAGCCATCGTGAACGATCACGAGTGGTCATGTAGGGGGCACTCTCCGCCGCGGGCGGCGCCTTGTCAAGGCTGGACGGGCGCGCGAGCCTTCGCCACGGCGGCGGCCAGGTAGCCGAGCAGCGCCGGCTCGGACGCGAACTCGGGCGTGGTGTCGGGAACGCCGAGATAGTAGATCGTCAGCGCGGGCGCGTCCGCGCGCCAGTCATCCGCCGTGCGATAGAGCCGGATCTCCCGCCGGGGAAAGTCGCCGAACGTCGCGCGTGGGCTCCGGACGTCGACGCTCCCGGTCACGGCCGAGCCGGGGGCGACCGGACGGCGCGCGCGCGTGAACGGATCCACCGCGTCGACACGGACGTACGCGTACGCGGCGCCGGCGAGCGCGACGCGGATGACGACCTGCGTCTCGTCCTCGACCGGCGCGCGCAGGACGCCCCACACGACGGCGATCCCGGAGCTCACGAACACCGAGCTCTCGCCGTGGAGCTCGGGCGCCTGGCCGCCGGCCGGCGCCGGCGCACCCGGCAGCGCCAGCGCGAGCGCCACGACGGCGGGCGCGAGCCGGCGCCGCATCACGCCCCGCGGAGGAGCCGGAGGCCTTCGGCCGGCAGCCTGACGACGACGGGCTGGCCGGGTGCCCACGCGGCGCGCGGCCCGGGGTTGTACTGGGTGACCTGGAGCACGTCCGTGCCGAACCGCACCTGATACTCGACCTTCTCGCCGAGGAAGGTGCGGGCGAGCACGACGCCCGGCGGGCCCTCGCCTCCCGGCGGCAGGAGCTCCACCGCCTCGGGACGAACGACCAGGCGGACGGCCTCGCCAGGGGCCGGCGCGAGCCCGGCGTCTTCCACGCGCAGCCGGTGGCCCATCGCCTCGACGTCCACCCGGCCGGCGGCCGTCGCGAGGACGCGCGCCGACACGAGGTTCACCCGACCGATGAACTGCGCGACGAACTCGGAGCCCGGCCTGCGATAGAGATCCTCGGCGGTCCCCTCCTGGACGATCGTCCCGCCGCTCATCACCGCGATGCGGTCGGAGATCGCCATGGCTTCTTCCTGGTCGTGCGTGACGTACACCGCGGTGATCGACAGCGCCTTCTGGAGTCCGCGGATCTCCCCGCGCATGTGCAGGCGGAGCTTGGCGTCCAGGTTCGAGAGCGGCTCGTCGAAGAGGAGCACGCGGGGCCGGATGACGATCGCCCGCGCGAGGGCCACGCGCTGCTGCTCGCCGCCGGAGAGCTGCTGCGGGAACTGCCGCTCGTGGCCCGCGAGCCCCGCCATGCCGAGGATCTCGCCGACGGCGCGCGCGATCTCGGCCTCGGGCCGCCGCTGCACGCGGAGCCCGTAGGCGACGTTCTCGAAGACCGTGAGGTGGGGGAAGAGCGCGTAGTTCTGGAACACGAACCCGAGGTTCCGCCGATTGGCCGCGAGCCCCGTCACGTCCTCGCCGCCGATGAAGACGCGCCCCGCGTCGGGCTGCTCGAAGCCGGCGATCATCCGGAGCGTGGTCGTCTTGCCGCAGCCGGACGGGCCGAGCAGGGTCACGAATTCCCCGGGCTCGACGCTGAGGCTCACGTCCCGCGCGGCGTGGACCTCGCCCCGCACGCGATGGGCGAAGCGCTTGGTGAGGCGGTCGAGGCGGATGCCGACGGCGCTCATCCGAGCACGTGGGGGGCCCCGACACGGCCCCCCACACCCCCCAACGCTCGGCGCGCCCCGGGGGACCCATGGCGCTCCTCGGCCACGCGCGCGCTCATCATCACTCGCCCAGGAGGCTCGCCACCGCGACCTCGCCCCGGGCGCGGAGCCGCCGGAGGAGCCAGGCGAGCGCGCTCATGACCGCGAACACGATCGCGACGACCAGCATCGAGAACGCCGCCGCCGGGCCGAGCGAAAGCTCGGTCATGTTCTCGAGGATCCGGACGGTGATCAGCGTCCAGTTGATCGAGATGAGGAAGATCGTCGCGCTGATCGCCGTCATCGAGCGGATGAAAACCACGCCGAGGCCGGCGAAGAACGCGGGGACGATCAGGGGCAGCGTGACCCGGCGGAACGTCGTGCCGCTGCCCGCGCCCAGCGACCGGGACGCCTCCTCGAGGCTCGGATCGATCTGCTGGAGGAGGGCCACCGTCGTCCGGATCCCGGTCGGGCTGTAGCGGAAGACGTAACAGGCGATGATGATCAGCGCCGTGCCGGTCAGGACCAGCGGCGGGTCGTTGAACGCGATGAGATAGGCGATCCCCACGATCGTCCCCGGCAGCGCGTAGTTCACCATGGAGACGACTTCCATCGTCCGGCGTCCGGGGAACGCCTTTCGCGCGACGAGATAGCCGAGCACGATGCCGTAGACGCCGCCGAGCGGCATCCCGATGCCCGCGATGATCAGCGTGTCCACGATGGCCCTGACACCCTCGGTGAAGATCACGTGGTAGTGGCGCCAGGTGACCGCGTGATTCGCCCCGAGGGCGACGACGACCGACGCGTAGGCGAGGAGCGCGTAGAAGTAGCCGATGACGGCGGCGACCAGCAGGCACGCGGCCAGGAGCAGCCAGCGGACCCAGGGCACCACGCTCTTGATCGCCGTCTCCCCGCCGCTCTTGCCGGTGACGGTGACGTAGTACCGCCGTCCGACCCAGTAGCGCTGCAGGAGGTACACGACGAACGCCGGGACCAGCAGGACGAAGGAGAGCACGGCGCCGCCCTTGAGGTCGAAGAGGCCCGTGATCTGGAGATACGCCTGGGTCGGCAGCACGGGGAAGGCGTTGCCGGCCAGGATGAGCGGCGTGGCGAAGTCGGCGAGCGACGCCGCGAAGAGGAGGAGGAAGGCGTTGGCGAGGCCCGGCACCGCCAGCGGCAGCGTCACCGTCCGGAAGACGCGCCAGCGGGAGCCGCCCAGGCTCGCGGCCATGTCCTCGACGTTGGGATCGATGGCGGCCAAGATCGGCTTGAGCGTCAGGTAGGCGATCGGAAAATACGTCAGCGTCTCCGAGAAGAGCGTGCTCCAGAGGCCGTAGACCGTGAAGCCCTTGAGGCCGAGGAGCTGGTGGGTCAGGAGCCCGCGCGCGCCGAAGGAGAAGATCATCGCGATCGCGGTCGTGAACGGGGGCGAGATCAGCGGCAGAAGCGTCGTCGCGTCGAGCACGGCGACCCACGCCCGCGGCAGGTTCGCGCGCGCGGCGGTGAAGGCGAAGAGGAAGCCGAGCCCGGTGCCGGCGAGCCCGACCAGCGTCCCGAGGAGGAGGCTGTTGCCGAGGGCGCGGAGGTTGTTCGGGTCGCGGAGGATCGCGACGAGCGGACCGAGCGCCGGCCGCCCGCCGTCGAGGAACACCCGGCCGAGCAGCGCCCCGAGCGGGAAGATCACGAACAGGACGAGGAGCGCCCACAGCAGGACGACGGTGACGAGGAGCGCCGGGTCCCGGCGCAGCGTCTCACTCCTTGAGATTGAGGACCTCGTTCACCCAGCGCTCGACGATGCGCTTGCGGTTGGCGCCCGCGTAGGCGTCGTCGATCGGAAAGATCCTGGCGCCCCGGAGCACCTCGGCCAGGCCCGGCTCGACCGCCACCTCGGGGTGGGCCGGAACGAAGTTGATCTTGTGCGGAGCGTACAGGCGCTGCATCGCGGGCGACGCCGCCCAGTCGATCAGCTTCCGGCCGAGCTCCGGGTTCTTCGCCCCCTTGATCAGCGCGATCGCCTCGGCCGAGGTGCCGATCCCTTCCCGCGGGAAGCTGATCGTGACGTCGTAGCCCTTGGCCTTGGTGTCGAGCGCGTCCACGATGAAGAAGATACCGGCGCCGGCCTGGCCGAGCCCCACCGGCAGCGTGCCGCCGCCCCCGCTCTTCGTGTAGAGCTGGACGTTGCGACGCTTCTTCTTCATGTACTCGAAGGCCTTCTGCTCGTCGCGCCCGTTGACCTCGAGGATCGAGAAGATCCGGGTCACCGCGGTGCCCGACGTGCGCGCGTCGGCCATCTGGAGCATGTTCTTGTACGCGGGGTTCAGGAGATCGTCCCACGAGGCCGGAGGCTTCAGGTTGTTCTCCTTCAGGAACTTCGTGTTGCTCATGAAGACGAGCGGGTCGTCGGCGATGGCGACCCAGTAGCCCTCCGCGTGCTTGAAGCGCGCGGGCAGCGTCGCGAACGTCGGCGGCTTGTGCGGCTCGAAGATCCCCTCCTTGATCCCGGCCGCGAAGGTTTCCACCGGCCCGCCGAAGAGGACGTCGACGCGCGGGTTGTTCTTCTCGGCGATCAGGCGCGCCAGCGCCTCGCCCGACGAGAAGCGGACGAAGTTCACCTTGATCCCGGTCGCCTTCTCGAACTCCTGGAGCATCGGCCGGGCCCAGTTCTCCGGCCAGATCGAGTAGGCGTTGAGCGTGTCGCCCGCGGGCGCGGGCGCCGCCAGCGCCACCACCGTGAGCAGCACGACCAGCGTGCGTCGGACGAGTCTCATGGCACCTCCAGGTCAGCGCACTTCGTAGCCGGGTGAGACCTCGGTCTCCATCTCCGCCGGCGATGCCGGACGGCCGTCGAAGAACATCGCGATCTGCTCGCCGAGGCGCCGCTTGCGGTTGATCTTCACGACGACGTTCCACTCGTCGTGCGCGCCGCTCGAGTAGGCGCTCGACGCGCGGAGGGCGTAGTAGCGGACGAACGCATGCCGGCGCGGCGCGTTGTCGGCGACCTCCTGGCGGAATCTGCCATCCGTCGCCGCGCGCGTCGCGACGTAGCGGCCGAGGCAGCCGGTGACGTCGTCCCGGCCGCAGCCGAAGAAGGCGCGCATGTCGCCCGGCCCCGTGAAATGGGCCATGTCGAAGTCCTTGCCGGTGCCGTCCTCGCCGGCGAGGAGCTCGGTGAACATCACCATGTACTCGCCGCCGCCGGCCGGCTTGCCGTCGACGTCGGGCATCTGGTACGTGCCGGGGTCGAGCACCCACACAGCGCCACCGTACTCCTTCTCGAGCCTGACCTTGACCGAGGCCGCAATCTCGATGTTGACGGGCTCGAACCCGCCGCCGCGCGGGCTGATCGGCGTGCTGGCGTAGACGATGAGCTTCCCGGCCTGACGCTGCGCGCGGACGTCGCCGCGGATCCGCTGGAGCTGGTTCGCGATCACCCCGTTGAACGCGGGGTCCGCGCAGTACTTCATCGCGAGGCTCGTGGTGACGGCGACCCTCGGCGGGGTGCACGCCGCGGCCGAGACTTCAGGGCGGGCCGCGAGCAGCGTCGCGGCGATCAGGGCCGCCTGGACGGCACGCCGAACGCTCCGCTCTGTCATTGCCGCTCCTCGCTGGCGAGATCCGGACGCGCCGCCCGGTGCGCCTAGAAACCTATGCCGGGGAGGGCGACGAGGTCAAGGGCGGGCGTGCGGCCACGATCTCGACTAGAATCACCCCCACGACCCAGGCCGGCGGAGGACACGGTGCAGCGGAGCGAGAAGCGGATCCTCGTCACCCACGTCGGCAGCCTGCCGCGGCCCGCGGCGCTGCGCGAGCTCCTGGTGCGGCAGGACCGCGGCGAGGCCGTGGACGGCGCCGCCCTCGAGCGCGAGATCGACGCCGCGATGCGCCGGATGATCGACAAGCAGCTCGAGGCCGGCGTGGACGTCGGCAACGACGGCGAGCAGCCGCGCCCGGGGTTCTCGACCTACGTGGCCCGGCGCATGCGCGGCTTCGGGGGCGAGAGCCGCCGCGCCCTCGCGCGCGACCTCATCGACTTCCCGGACTACGCCGCGCTGCTCGAGGCCCGCCGCCGCGGGGCGGCGCGGATCGGCAACGCCCCGCAGGCCGTCGCCGAGGTCGAGTACGCCGACCTCGGCGACGCCAAGCGCGAGTGCGAGCTCTTCCTCCGTCACACGGACGCCCACCCGAGGAAGTTCGCCGAGCGGTTCATGACGGCCGCCTCACCGGGCGTCATCGCCACGATCCTGCTCTCGGCCTGGTACGACTCCCACGAGCGCTACGTGACCGCGCTCGCCCGGGAGATGCGCAAGGAGTACGAGCTCATCCACTCCTATGGCCTGCTACTCCAGGTGGACTGCCCCGACCTCGCCATGGAGCGCGCGCGGTTCTTCCAGCACGAGCCGCTCGAGCGGTTCCAGCAGATGGTGGAGCTCCACGTGGACGCGATCAACCGCGCGACCGCGGGCATCCCGCCCGAGCGGATCCGCCTGCACGTCTGCTGGGGGAACTACGACGGCCCGCACACCCACGACGTGCCGCTCGAGGCCGTACTGCCCCTCCTCTATCGGGCGCGCGTCGGCGCCCTCTCCCTGCCGCTGGCGAACCCGCGCCACCAGCACGAGTACCGCGTATTCAAGCGCCATCCGCTGCCCGACGCGATGCTCCTGCTGCCCGGCGTGATCGACACGACGACGAACTACGTCGAGCATCCCGAGGTCGTCGCCGACCGCATCTGCCAGGCGGTGGACGCGGTCGGTGACCGCACGCGCGTGATCGCGTCCACGGACTGCGGCTTCGGCACCTTCGCCGGCTCCGAGATGGTCGCGGACAGCGTCGTCTGGGCCAAGCTCGGGGCGCTCAAGGCCGGCGCCGCGATCGCCACCGAGCGGCTCTGGGGCCGATGACGCACGCCGCGCCCGCGCCCGCCGTCGTCGCCGAGCTCCTGCGCAGCGCCATGAGGACGCTGCGCGCCGAGGTGACCGCGCTCCCGGCGCAGGCGCTCGCGTTCCACCCCGCGTCCGGCGAGTGGTGCGTCAAGGAGGTCCTCGGCCACCTGATCGAGACCGAGCGCCGCGGCTTCGCCGGCCGCATCCGGATCATCCTCGCCGAAACCACGCCGCGGCTCCAGACCTGGGACCAGGACGAGGTGGCGCGCGAGCGGCGCGACTGCGAGCGGGACGGCGCGGCCCTGCTCGGCGCGCTCGCGCGGATGCGTGACGACAGCGTCGCGCTCGTGCGGGGCCTCGGCGCCGAGGATCTCGAGCGCGCCGGCGAGCACCCGAAGGTCGGCCGCCTGCGCGTGGCCGACCTCCTGCAGGAGTGGGTCCACCACGACCGCAATCACGTCAAGCAGATCCTGGCGAACGTCCAGGCGTACGTGTGGCCCCACATGGGCAACACGCAGAAGTTCTCGGCCGACTAGCGTTCCGTCCGCGAAGTCATGTTAACGACGGCCGCGCGTTCGGGCCGCGCACCGGGCCGACGGGCGCGTGCGGCAGGGGTCGACGGGATCCGTTCCCGCCCGCGGGCGGCGGGCCCCGCGTCCCCCGGTGGAGCCCAGCCGCAACGGGGCGGCGCACGCGTGCCGCGTGGTCCCGCGATCCCTGCCGCGCGTACCCGGCGGCCCCGGCGCCGCGCGCTGGCGGGCGCTCGACATGACGTCGAGGACGGGACACTAGCGCCCGAGGTCGAACGCGGCGGTCAGGTCGTTGGCGGCGGCGTCCCGCGTCGCGAGCGGCGCCAGTCCCCAGCGCGTCTCGATGAATTTCAGGATCGACGTCGTGTCGTAGAGCGTGTGGTCCACGTGACGGCGCTTCGCCCAGGGCGACACGATGACCGCCGGCACGCGCGTCCCCGGGCCCCAGCGATCGGTCCTCGGCGGCGGCACGTGGTCCCAGCGGCCGCCGTTCTCGTCGTACGTGATGATGATCGCCGTGCCCGGCCAGTACGGGCTCGCCATGACGGCCTGCACGATCTCGGCGACGTGCGCCTGCCCCGTCGAGAGGTTCGCGTAGCCCGGGTGCTCGTTGTCCGGGCCCAGCGGCTTGATGAACGACACGGCGGGCAGGCGCCCGGCGCGGAGGTCGGTGAGAAAATCCCTCTCGTCCTTCAGGTGTCGGGCCTTCTCCGCGGTGCCGTCGGCCCAGCGCGCGAAGTAGGCGAACGGGTGATGGTGGTACTGGAAGATCCGGTGCGCCCGGCCGGCGAGCGCGTCGTCCCAGCCGCCCGCGTACCACGCCCACGAGACGCCCTTGTCGCTGAGCCGGTCGCCGATCGTCGGCGCCGTCAGATTCGGCAGGAGCTGGCGCGCGTCGGTGATGCGCGCCGGGTGAGGCTGGTTCACGGTGTACGCGGTGTTGACCACGTACCCGTCGGGCGTGACGTCGCCGTCCCGGACGATCATGCCGGCGGCGTCGAGCACGACCCGCCGATCCGCAGGTGCCTCGGGCCACGCCGGCGTGCAGGCGCAGATCAGCCAGGCGTGGTTGAGGAACGAGCCGCCGAACGCGGCGTGGAAGAAGTTGTCGGCGAGGACGTACTGCTGCGCCAGCCTGCCGACCGGCATGTCCGTCGCGTCGTAGTAGCTCATGACGAGCCCGCCGACGCCGCCCCACGCCACGAACCGGTCCATCCTGCCGCCGTTGATCTGGTACTGCTGCTGGTAGAAGCGGTGAACGGGATTTCCCGCGGTGTCGGAGGGCGGGACGTACGGAGCCAGGTCGAACGGCGCGACGGGCAGGCCCTCGGGGATGCGCCGGTCGGGCATGCCCCGGTAGTCGAGCGCGGGCGGCAGGACCGCGTAGGGTTTTCCCGCCTTGTCCGTCTGCGGAACCGTGGCCGCGGCGCGCGCGAGACCGTTGGCCCCCGGGAATTTCCCGAAGAGCCCATCGAAGCTCCAGTTCTCCTGGTAGATCACGATCACGTGCGTGATGCGGTCGAGCGCGGGCACCGGCCGGGCGGGCGTCGTGCAGGCGGCGGCCAGCGGGAGCAGCGCGAGCGCGCGGAGCAGCAGCGACGGGGCGCGTCTCAAGGTTTCTCCTCGACAACGCGAGTCACTCGATCACCCGATCCGCGCGCAGCACGACCGACCGCGGGATCGTGAGCCCGAGCGCCTTCGCGGTCTTGAGGTTGATCACCAACTCGAACTTGGTGGGTTGCTCGACGGGCAGACCGGCGGGCCTGGCGCCCTTCAGGATCTTGTCCACGTAGGTGGCGCCGCGCCGGTACAAATCGGCGTAGTCGGCGGCATAGGCCAGAAGGCCCCCGACCTCGACATGCTCCCTTGAGCCATACATCGCCGGCAGCCGCGCCTTCGCGGCGAGGTCTGCGATCCGTGTTCGGTGAAGAAAGAACAGCGTGTCCGCCACGACGAGAAGCGCGCCGGCTCGCGCTCTGGTCATCGCCGCGAAGGCGCTGTCGAATTCGTCGGGACCTCGCGCCTCATGGAGCTGAGGCTGCATCCCTAACGACCGGGCTGCAACCACGATACCTTTCAACGCTGGTCCGTGGGAGAAATTGGCCGGATTCCAGAGCACGGCCACACGGGAGACCATCGGAACGGCCTCCTTCAACAACTCCAGCTGCTTGGGCCATAACTCATCGCTGATGGCGGCCAGGCCCGTGATATTTCCGCCCGGCCGCGCGAGGCTTGCGACAAGTCCCACCCTGACAGGCTCGTTAACGACCATCATGACGATGGGAATCGTCGTGGTCACGTTCTTGGCTGCGAGCGCCGCCGTGGTGATCGCCGCAACGATAACGTCAACCTTGAGACCGACCAACTCTGCGGCGAGGCCGGGGAGACGCTCTTGCCTCCCCTCGGCCCAGCGGTACTCGATGACGATGTTCTGCCCCTCGACGTAACCACGCTCGCGCAGGCCTCGCCGGAACGCGTCGAGGAAGTGCGAGGCGGCAGACGGCGATGCACCCCCGAGGAAGCCGATCCTCGGGGCTTTCGCCGGCGGCTGCGTCTCAGCGGCGAGCGGCGCGACCAAAACGCCGAGGGTGAGGACGACCGCGAGCGCGGCGCGTGTGACCGTCATGCCGAATGTTCCGCGTCCTGAGGATACTCGGCTATGACGCCGATCGCGAGACGTAATCCCCGGAGCGACGCGCGACGCGTGATGCTGCCACCAACGCCACTCGCGTGGTAGTATCCGGTCACTCTGCCCCTGGAGGCCATATGCGCCGCATGAACGTGCTCGGACTCGCGCTCCTGTCGCTCGGTGTGCTCGTGACGCAGGCCACGGTCGGCTGGACCCAGGCGAAGCCGCCGATCACGGTCGCCCTCGTCGCCGCCATGTCGGGCGGCTCGGCGCTCTCGGGCGAGGCGATCAAGCGCGGCCTCACCGTCGCCATCGACGAGATCAACGCCCGGGGCGGCCTGCTCGGCGGCCGCAAGGTCGAGCTCGTCATCCGCGACGAGGAGGGCAACCCCTCGAAGGGCGTGACGGCCGCGCGCGACGTGATCGAGCGCGAGCGGGCGGTCGCGGTCTTCGGCGGGCTCCACTCGCCCGTGGGGCTCGCGATGCTGCCGGTGTTCCACGAGCTGCGCGTGCCGTACGTCGGGACGTGGGCCGCCGCGACGGCGATCACCCGCAACGGCCGGACGCCCAACTTCATGTTCCGCGTCTCCGCCAACGATGACATCGTGGACCACTTCCTGGCGAAGCACGTGACCGAGAAGCTCGGCAAGCGGAAGCCCGGCGTGATCCTCGAGAACACGCCCTGGGGCGCCTCGAACCAGGAGGGGCTCACGAAGTGGTTCGCCAAGCTCGGCGCCCAGCCGGTCGGCTTCGAGAAGTTCAACTGGAACGACTCCGACATGAGCGCGCAGCTCCTGCGCCTGAAGAACGGCGGCGCCGACGCGATCGTGATGGTCGCCAACGCCCCCGAGGGCGCGCAGGTCGTGAAGAGCCGGGCCAAGATCGGCTGGGACGTCCCCACGGTCTCCCACTGGGGGATCAGCGGCGGCCGGTTCGCGGAGCTGACCGGCGAGCTCTCCGAGTCGGTCGTCTTCGTGCAGACCTACTCGTTCTTCGGCAGGCAGAGCGCCGTCGGCGAGCGCGTCATCGCCGCGCTCAAGGCGAAGTACGGCGTGAAGGGCCCGGAGGACATCCTGGCGCCGGTCGGCACCGCGAACGCCTACGACGCCATGCACCTCGTCGCGCTCGCGATCGAGCGCGCGGGCGCCGCCGACGGGGCGAAGGTCCGCGACGCGCTCGAGAATCTCGGCGAGCACCGCGGGCTCATCAAGACGTACCGGCGGCCGTTCACGCTCGAGGAGCACGACGCGCTGACCGAGAACGACTACATCCTCGTCACGTGGCAGGGGGGCAAGATCGTCCCCGTCGCGATGAAGTAGGTGATCGTCCAGCTTCTCTTCAGCGGGCTCGCGCTCGGTAGCATGTACGCGCTCGTGGCACTCGGCTACAACATCACCTACGCCACGAGCCGCACGGTCAACTTCTCGCAGGGCCAGTCGGTGATGGTCGGCGCCGTCATCGCGTACGCGCTCCACGTCGGCGCGGGCTGGCCCCTGGTCCCGGCCGTGCTGGTGACGCTCGCGGCGCTGGCGGCGCTCGGCGTGCTCGTGGAGCGCGTGGCCGTGCGCCCGTTCCTCGCCGCGTCGTCCATCGCCTGGCTCCTCGCGACGATCGCGCTCGGGATCATCGCCGAGAACGTCACGATGCTCCTCTTCGGCAAGGACGCCCGCGCGTTCCCGTCCGGCCTCGCGCGGAAGCCGTGGACGATCCTCGGCGCCGGCGTGTACCCGCACGAGCTGCTCGTCCCGGCGGTCGGGATCGCGTTGATGGTCCTGGTGGAGCTCGCGTTCCGGCGCACGCTCGCCGGCCGCGCGCTCCGCGCGGTGGCGTTCGGCCACGACGCGGCCCGGCTCATGGGGATCGACGTCACGCGGACGATCAGCGTCGCCTACGCGCTCTCCTCGGTCCTCGCCGGCGTGGCCGGGATCCTCCTCGCGCCGCTCCTCAACGTCTCGGCGACCATGGGCACGACGATCGGGTTGAAGGCCTTCGCGGTGGCGATCATCGGGGGGATCGAGAGCGCGCGGGGGATCGTCGTCGCCGGCATCCTCTACGGGATCGTCGAGTCGGTCGTGGCCGGGTACCTCGGAACGGGCGTCCGCGAGATCGTCGGCTTCGGCCTCGTGATCCTCGTGCTGCTGGCCCGGCCGTGGGGGCTCTTCGGGGTCCCGGCGCCCCGGCGCGTGTAGGCGTGCTGCGGCTCGCCGGCGCGCTCGCGATCCTTCTCGCCGCCCTCGTCCCCCTCGTCACCGCCAACACCTACTACCTCTTCGTCGCGATGCTGATCGGCATCAGCATCGTCGTTACCACCGGCCTCAACGTGCTCGCCGGCGCCTCGGGCCAGGTGTCGCTCGGCCAGGCGGGCTTCTACGCGCTCGGCGCGTACGCGGGCGCGATCGTCGCCGCGCGCGCCGGGCTGTCCTTCTGGCTCGCGCTCCCCCTGGCCGCCGTGCTCGGCGTCGCCGTCGGCGCCGTGCTGGGCCTCGCCTCGCTCCGCGTCTCCGGGCCATACCTCGCGATGGTGACGATCGCGTTCGGCATCATCGTGGAGCACGGCCTGATCGAGTGGGACGCGCTCACGGGCGGATTCGGCGGGATCGCCGACATCCCGCGCCCGCGGCTCGG
>DATFVL010000313.1 GCA_035260325.1 Candidatus Methylomirabilota bacterium
CGCGGCCGTGTTGCCCGCCTCGTCCTCCGCGCTCAGCGTGAACGGCGTGCCCGGGGCGGTGTCCCACGGGAGCGCGAGCAGCGCGATGCGCGTGCCGCGCTCGGCAGGGCCCCACGCGAAGCTCGGGAGCGCGAGCGTGCCGGCCGTCAGCGTCGAGCGCGAGGCGCCCGTCACGCGGAAGGCGACGAGCCCGCTCCCGCCGGGCGCGACGTACCGCGTCGCGGCGAGGAGCTCGATCTTCGGGGGCGTCATATCCACGGTGACCGGATAGGCGGCGACGGCGCGGTCGTCCACGCGGAGCGGACGCCAGAAGTCGTCGCGTGCCCACACCTCCAGGGTGGCGGCGCCCTCGCGGAGCCCCAGCGACGCGCTCTCGATCGTCAGGGGAAGCTCGACGCGCCGCCCGAACGCGCCCTCCTGCCGGGTCACGGTCGTGGACTTCATGTCCTGCACGACGCGGACCTCGACGCGCGCGACGTTCCCGCGGCGCGCCTCCAGCGTGATCTTGAGCGTCGTCTTCTGGCCGATGAAGCGCGGCGCGGGCGTGAGCGACTGGACGCCCGGCACCGACTGGCGCCACGCGAGGTAGGACACCGAGCCGACGACGGCGAGCAGGAGGGCGAGGATCAGGAGGACGCCGAGCTTCACGCGGGACGCGGGAGGCACGGAACAAAATGATACCACGTCGCGTGCTTGACACCCCTGGGCGCCCTTCGTAGCATGACGCGGTGTCCACCGTCTGGCTGATTCCCGCCCTTCCGTTCGCGGGCGCGCTCCTGAACATTCTCCTCGGTAAGCTGATCGCGCGACGCGCTCACTGGATCGCCGTGCCCGCGGTGGGCGGCGCGTTCCTCGCGTCGTGCGTCGTGTTCGCGCGCGCGTGGAACGGCGGGACCATCACGCACACGCTCTTCACCTGGATCGTCGCGGGCAACTTCGAGGCGTCGGTCGCCGCGTACGTGGATCCGCTGACGGGTGTCATGCTGCTCGTGGTCACGGGCGTCGGCGCGCTGATCCACCTCTACTCCGTCGGCTACATGCACGACGATCCCGGGTACGCGCGTTACTTCGGCTACCTGAACCTGTTCGTCTTCTCCATGGTGATGCTCGTGCTCGCGGGCAACTTCCTCCTCCTCTACCTCTTCTGGGAGGCGGTCGGTCTCTGCTCGTATCTCCTGATCGGGTTCTGGTACACGCGCCCCGCGGCCGCGCAGGCGGGGAAGAAGGCGTTCATCGTGAATCGGGTGGGCGACTTCGGCTTCGGCCTCGGCATCATGTGGCTCTGGAACGCCGTCGGCACGCTGGACTACCAGGCCGTCTTCAAGAGCGCGGAGACGCTGCCGACCGCGACCGCGACGGGGATCGCGCTGCTCCTGTTCATGGGCGCGTGCGGCAAGTCGGCGCAGCTCCCGCTCCACACGTGGCTCCCGGACGCGATGGAGGGGCCGACGCCGGTGTCCGCGCTGATCCACGCGGCGACGATGGTGACGGCGGGCGTCTACATGGTCGCGCGGAGCCACGCGCTGTTCGAGCGCTCGGGCACGGCGCTCGAGGTGGTCGCCTGGGTCGGCACCGCGACCGCGGTCTTCGCCGCGACGATCGGCCTCATCCAGCCCGACATCAAGCGGGTGCTGGCCTACTCGACGGTGAGCCAGCTCGGCTACATGTTCGCGGCGGTGGGCGTCGGCGCATACGCCGCGGGCATCTTCCACCTCGTCGCGCACGCCTTCTTCAAGGCGCTCCTCTTCCTCGGCGCGGGCAGCGTCATCCACGGCACGGGCGGCGAGCAGGATCTCAGGAAGATGGGCGGGCTCTCCTCGCGGATGGTGACGACGACGATCACGACGACGGTGGGCGGGCTCGGGCTCGCCGGGGTCCCGGGGCTCGTCGGCTTCTTCTCGAAGGATGAGATCCTGATCGCGGCCTTCCACGCCAACCGCTGGATGTGGGCGCTCCTGCTGCTGGGGGCGTTCCTCACGGCGTTCTACACCGCGCGCCTGCTCCTCCTCGCGTTCTACAGCGCGCCGCGCATGTCCAAGGAGGCCGCGCACCACGTGCACGAGTCGCCGCCGGTGATGACGCTGCCCCTCTGGACGCTGGCGCTGCTCACGGTCGCGGCGGGGCTCGCCGTCGGGATCCCTTCCGAGCAGGGCACCCGCTTCGCCCGCTTCCTGGCGCCCGTGTTCCCGCTCCACGAGGAGGCGCACAGCGGCTTCGTCGCCTACATGCTCCTGATCCTCGCGGTGGTCGTCGTCGCGGCGGGGATCACCCTCGCGTGGTTCATGTACATGTCCACGCCGGTGCGCGCGGAGGCGATCGCCCGCCCGCGGACGCCGCTCCACGCGCTGCTGCTGAACGCGTGGTACGTGGACCGGCTGTACGACGCGGTCATCGTGCGCCCGCTCCTGGCGCTGTTCGGGTTCCTCGCGCGCGCCGTCGACCTCGGCGTCGTCGACGGCGCCGTGAACGGCATCGGCCGCGTCGTCGTCGGCTGGGCCGGGTCGCTCCGGCGGGTCCAGACGGGTTACGTGGTGAACTACGCGCTCACGATGCTGGCCGGCGCCGTCCTCGTCCTCGCGTTCCTGCTCAGCCGCTAGATGGGGTTCTTGCTGTCGGCGGTCACGTTCCTTCCGGCCCTCGGCGGCCTCGCGCTGGTCTTCGTCCCACGGCGCCGCGCGGACGTCCTCAAGACGGCGGCGCTCCTGATCGCGATCCTCGCGTTCGCGCTCTCGGTCCCGCTCTATCTCGACTTCGACGGCGCCTCGGCGGCCTTCCAGTTCGAGGAGCGGCGGCCGTGGATGCCGACGCTCGGCGTCTCCTACCACGTCGGCATCGACGGGATCAGCCTCCTCCTCGTCCTGCTCACGACGTTCCTCATGCCCCTCGCGCTCGCCTCGGCCTGGCACGCGATCGAGGACCGACTGAAGGAGTTCGTGATCACGATGCTGGTCCTCGAGACCGGGATGCTCGGCGTCTTCGTGAGCCTGGACCTCTTCCTCTTCTACGTCTTCTGGGAGGCCATGCTGATCCCGATGTACTTCGTCATCGGCGTCTGGGGCGGGCCGAACCGCATCTACGCCGCGGTGAAGTTCGTGCTCTACACGCTGGCGGGCTCGCTCCTCATGCTGGTGGCCATCCTGGCCCTCTACCACGGGCACGGCGCGGCGACCGGCGCCTACACCTTCGACGTCCCGACGCTCGCGCGCTGGGTGATCGCGCCCGGTCTCGCGCAGAACCTCATGTTCCTCGCCTTCGCGCTCGCGTTCGCGATCAAGGTGCCGCTCTTTCCATTCCACACGTGGCTGCCCGACGCCCACGTCGAGGCGCCGACGGCCGGGAGCGTCATCCTGGCCGGCGTGTTGCTGAAGATGGGGACCTACGGGTTCCTGCGCTTCTGCCTGCCGCTGTTTCCCGACGCGAGCCTCACCTTCGGCCCGCTCGTCTTCGCGCTGGCCGTCATCGGCATCGTCTACGGCGCCTGGGTGTCCACCGTCCAGCCCGACGTGAAGAAGCTCGTCGCCTACTCGAGCGTCAGCCACCTCGGCTTCGTGATGCTCGGGATCTTCACGCTCACCCCGCAGGGGCTCGTCGGCGGCGTCATCCAGATGGTGAACCACGGGCTCTCGACGGGCGCGCTCTTCCTCATGGTCGGCATGCTCTACGAGCGGCGCCACACCCGCCTGATCGACGACTTCGGCGGCCTCTGGAAGGTGGTGCCGGCCTTCTCGGCGATCTTCATGGTCGTGGTGCTCTCGTCGCTCGGCCTCCCCGGCCTCAACGGGTTCGTCGGCGAGTTCCTGATCCTCGTCGGCGCCTTCGGCGTGAGCCCCTGGCTCACCGCGATCGCGACGACCGGCATCGTCTTCGCGGCCGTCTATCTGCTCTGGATGTACCAGCGCATGATCTTCGGCGAGGTGACCCACGCGGAGAACCGCGCCCTGGCCGACCTGTCGCTCCGCGAGTGGGCGGTGGTCGTGCCGGTCGTGGTCTTCATCGTCTGGATCGGCGTCTACCCGACGGCGTTCACGGGCAAGACCGGGGCGACGGTCGACGCGCTGATCGCCCAGGTCCAGGCGAAGAGCGGAGCCCCGCGCGCCGCGCTCGGGCCGCCCGAGGTCGCGGCGAGCTCGCGGACCCCGCGCCAATGACCATCGCGATCCCGCCGGTGGCGCTCGGTCCCCTCGCGCCGACGCTGATCGTGCTCGGCGCCGCCGGGCTCGTGCTCCTGCTCGACCTCCTGCCGCGCGCGGTCGGGCGCGAGCTGCTCGCGACGGTCGCCCTCGCCGGCGTGGTCGGCGCGCTCCTGGCGACGCTCGCGCGCTGGGGGACGGCGATGCGCGGGTTCCACGACATGGTCGTGCTCGACGACTTCGCGCGGTTCGCCGACGTCGTGATCTGCTACGCGGCGGCGCTGGTCGTGCTGCTCTCGATCGACTATCTCCGGCGGAGCACGCCCGAGACGGGCGAGTACTACGCCCTCGTCCTGTTCTCGACCGCCGGGATGACCCTGCTCGCCGCGGGCGCCGATCTCGTCGTCCTGTTCCTGGCGCTCGAGCTCATGTCGCTGTCGCTCTACGTCCTGGCGGGGCTCTTCAAGCGCGAGCTCGCGTCGTCCGAGGCCTCGATGAAGTATTTCATCCTCGGCGCCTTCGCCTCGTCGTTCCTGCTCTACGGCATCGCGCTGATCTACGGCGCCACCGGGACGACGAACCTCGACCGGATCGCGTCGGTGACGGCCGGCCGACCCCACGACCCGCTCGTCGTCATCGGGCTCGGCCTCCTGCTCGTCGGCTTCGGGTTCAAGATCTCCTCGGTGCCGTTCCACATGTGGGCGCCCGACGTGTACCAGGGCGCGCCGACGAGCGTGACGGCGCTCATCGCGACCGGCTCGAAGGCGGCGGCGTTCGCGGCGCTGATCCGCGTCCTGGTCACGGCCCTCCGCGGGTCCCAGCCGGAGTGGACCGCGCTGCTCTGGATCGTCGCCGTGGTCACGATGACCGTCGGCAACGTCGCGGCGATCGCGCAGTCGAACCTGAAGCGCCTCCTCGCGTACTCCTCGGTCGCCCACGTCGGCTACATGCTCATCGGCGTCGTCGCCGGCGGGAGCGCCGGCGGGGGCGCGGTGCTCTTCTACCTCCTCACGTACGCGTTCACGACGGCGGGCGCGTTCGGCGTCATCACGCTGTGCGAGCGGGCCCGCGCCGAGGCGGTCGAGGTGGGCGACTACGCGGGGCTCGCGCGGCGCCACCCGATACTGGCCGCGGCGCTGGCCCTCTTCCTGCTGTCGCTCGTCGGCATCCCGCCGCTCGCCGGCTTCGTCGGCAAGTTCTATCTGTTCGGCGCCGCCGTCCGCGCGGGCTACCTCTGGCTCGCGGTCCTCGGCGTGCTGAACTCCGCGATCGCCGCGTACTACTACCTGCGCGTGGTCGTCTTCATGTACATGCGCGAGCCCGACGGCGCCGGGGTGACGCTCGTGCCGTCGTTCGCCGGCGGCCTCGCGCTGGCGGTCGCCCTGGTCGGCATCGTGCTGCTCGGTGTGCTGCCGGCGCCGTTCGCGGATCTCGCCCAGGCCGCCGTCGCCCCGCTCCTGCGCTGAGCCGCGCGGGATGACGACGAGGGCCGGGGCCGGCGTCGTCGACGCGTGAGCATCCGCCTCCCGCACCGCGGCTGGCTCGTCGACCTCGACGGGACCGTCTACCGGGGCGAGGCGCTGGTGCCCGGCGCCGACGCCGCGATCGCTGCGCTCCGGCGCGCGGGCCGCCGTGTCGCCTTCCTCTCAAACAAGCCGCTCGCCACGCGCGACGACTATGCCGCGAAGCTCACGCGCCTCGGCATCGCCGCCGCGGCCGATGACGTGATCAACTCCTCGCTCGTCCTCGCGCGCCACCTGGCGCGCCTCGACGCGCGCGCGCCGATCTTCGTCATCGGCGAGCCGCCGCTCCTCGCGGAGCTCCGCGCCCACGGCTTCGAGGTCCGCGCGGACCACCGCGTGCGGTGGGTGGTGATCGCCTTCGACCGGACGTTCGACTACGCGAAGCTCGACACCGCGCTGCAGGCGGTGCGCGGCGGCGCGCGCCTGATCGCGACCAACCCCGACCGGACGTGCCCGACCGAGGACGGGGAGATCCCGGACTGTGCGGGGATGATCGCCGCCGTGGAGGCGGTGACGGGCCGGACGGTCGAGATCGTCGTCGGGAAGCCGTCGCCGATCATCCTCGGGGTCGCGCTCGAGCGGCTCGGCGTGACCGCCGCCGACTGCGTGATCGTCGGCGACCGGATCGAGACGGACATCGCGATGGGCAAGCGCGGCGGCCTCGCGACCGTGCTCGTCCTCAGCGGCGTCACGCGCGCGCACGACCCGCGCATCGCCGAAACGGGTCCCGACCTCGTGCTAGGATCGATCGGAGAGCTCGTGGAGTCCTCGCGCCAATGACCTCGACCCGGGCGCTCGTCGACGGCGACTTCGACGTCGTCATCATCGGCGGCGGCATGGCCGGCGCCGGCTGCGCGCGCGACCTGGCGCTCCGCGGCCTGTCGGTGGCCCTCGTCGAGAAGGGCGACTTCGCCTCGGGCACGACCGCGTACTCGTCGAAGCTGATCCACGGCGGGCTCCGCTACCTCGAGCTGTTCGACTTCGGCCTCGTGCGCGAGTCGCTGCGCGAGCGCGAGACGCTCGGCCGTCTCGCGCCGCACCTGGTCCGGCCGCTGCCGTTCCTCGTGCCGATCTACCGCGACTCCTCGCGGAGCCTCGTGAAGGTGCGGATCGGCCTCACGCTCTACGACTGGCTCACGCCGGGGCGGAACCGCGAGCGCTACCGGGTGCTCCGGCCCGTGGACACGCTGACGCTCGAGCCCGCGATCCGCGCGCGGGATCTGCGCGGCGCCGGCTACTACTTCGACGACCTGCTCGTGTACCCGGAGCGCCTGTGCCTCGAGAATGTGCTCTCGGCGTGCCGGCACGGGGCGCGCGCCTTCAACTACGCGCTCGTGGAGGAGGTGCTGCGCGACACCCGCGGCGCTGTCGCGGGCGTGAAGGTGCGGGACCTCCTCACGGACCGCGTCGTGCGGCTCGGCGCCCGGATCGTCGTCAACGCGACCGGGCCGTGGGCGGACGAGCTCCGCGCGCTCGGCGGCGTCACCGAGCGCGGCCGGCGCGTGCTGCGCCGGACGAAGGGGATCCACTGCCTGACGCCGCGCCTGACCGACCGCGCGATCTACCACTCGACCGGGGACGACCGGATGATCTTCGTGATCCCGTGGCGGGACTTCTCGCTCGTCGGCACGACCGACACCGACTTCGACGGCGACCTCGACCGCGTCCACGCGACCCGCGACGAGGTGAGCTACCTCCTCGGCGAGGTGCGGAAGGTGCTGCCCGACCCGCGCGCGACGTTCGAGCACGTCGTCTACACCTACGCGGGCGTGCGCCCGCTCTCGTTCGAGGAGGGCAAGCGCGAGTCGGAGGTCTCGCGCGCCCACACGGTTGTCCCCGAGGAGGACGGGCGCTTCCTCACGATCACGGGGACGAAGCTGACCTGTTTCCGGAGCCTCGCGGCCAGGCTCGGCGAGCGGGTCGTCCGCACGCTCGGCCGCGGCGGGCCGGGGGGCACCGACCGGCTCACGCTGGACGGGCTGGACGAGGAGGCGGGGCGCGTCGAGGCGCGCGCGTGGCTCGACGTCGGGCCGGAGCTCGCCGCCTCCGGCCTCGCGCGCGAGACGCTGGAGACGCTCGTGACCCTCTACGGGCGCGCGTACCCGCGGGTCATCGACCTCTCGGGGAAGGTGCCCGGCGGCGCCGACCGCCTCTGCCCGACGAACCCCGACATCGTCGCGCAGCTCCACCTCGCCGTGCAGGAGGAGCTGGCGGTCTCGCTCCAGGACTTCCTGCTCCGGCGCACGGGCATCGGGACGAGCCGGTGCCAGGGCGGGGACTGCGCCGAGGCGATCGGCCGGCGCATGGGCCAGCTGCTCGGCTGGACGCCGCGGCGCCTCGCGGCCGAGCTCGAGGCCCTCCGCGCGCACGTCGCGCGCTCGCACAGGTTCCGGGCGTCGTAAGCGCGCCGTGGGCGTGTGCTATAGTGCGGCGCACCTGGCGCGTCACTCACACCCGCGATTGACCATGGAGGTCCGCATGAAGCGGTGGGCCGGCATCGTCGTCGTTCTGACCGCGATGGTCCTGCTCGCGTCGCCCGCGCCGTCCCAGGCGAGGACCGAGATCCACTTCTGGCACGCGATGGGCGGGCAGCTCGGCGAGGCGGTCAACGAGCTCGTGAAGCAATTCAACCAGAGCCAGTCCGATTACGAGGTGAAGCCCCTCAACAAGGGGACCTACCCCGAGGTCCTCACCGG
>DATFVL010000314.1 GCA_035260325.1 Candidatus Methylomirabilota bacterium
GTTGCCGCCGGTGGAGCGCGTCCTCAGAGCTCAGCGCGCCGACAGCCAGCTTCGCAGCGAGTGGGTGTTCGCCAACGAACGCGGAAGCCATCTGGACATCACGAACCTCAGAGAGCGCATCTGGAAGCCGACGCTCCGCCGCGCCCGGCTTCGCGAGCGCACGCTCTACCAAACCCGTCATACGTTCGCGACGCTCAGCTTGGCGAGCGGGGAGGACATCGGATGGGTCGCCAAGGTCCTGGGACATAGCTCCACCGAAATGGTCATCCGGCACTATCACAAGTTCATCCCGAACCTCACGCGACGGGACGGCTCGGTCATGGCCGCGTTGATTGCGCGGGCCGGCCTATGAACAGATGTGCGGCCGTTCACATGGGCAGTGTTTTGGGCAGTAACAGCACCGAGGGGCTGCGGGTCTCGCCGCAACCCCCCGGAAGATTTGGAGCGGGCGACCGGATTCGAACCGGCGACGTCCAGCTTGGGAAGCTGGCATTCTGCCACTGAATTACGCCCGCCCGGCTCTCCTATAGTACGCCGTCGTCGCCGGCGGCGCCCCTACTTGAGGCTCATGTCGTACGCCTTGATCAGCTCGTCGCTGCGCGCCTTCCAGACGAGGCGCTTCGACGCGCCGTAGAGGTCGAGCTGCTGGTAGAGCGGCACGGCGGCGACGTCCTCGATCCAGAGCTTGTTGATCTTGTGGTAGGTCTCGAGCCGCTGCTTCGGATCCATCTGCGTCTGCGCGAGGTCGATCAGCCCGTCGACGTCGGCGTTGTAATAGTTGCAGAGGAGGTTGCCGCTGCGGAAGAGGGGGACGTAGATGCCCTCGGCGTCCATCATCCCCTGCCCCCAGCCGATCAGCCACACGGGCCCCGCCTTGTGCACGTAGACCATGCTGTTCAGGTAGTTGACGAACTCGAAGGTCCGGAGCGTCGTCTTGATGCCCGCCTTCGAGAGCTGTCCGGCGGCCGCCTCGGCGACCTCCTTGTCACGCACGTAGCGCCCCTGAGGGCCGTTCAGCGTGATCTCGAGGCCGTTCGCGTAGCCGGCCTCGGCGAGGAGCTTCTTCAGCCGCGCGAGGTCCTGCTTGACCGGCTTGAGGGAGGGATCGAAGCCGAAGTGCATGCTGGGCAGCATGGTCGCGACGCGCATGGCCTTGCCGTCGAGCACGCCCTTGATGATCTCGTCCACGTCGAGCGCGTACATGATCGCCTGGCGCACCCGCTTGTCGGCGGTCGGTCCCTGGTAGGGCCCGACGAGCTTGTTATGCGCGTCGAACTGGTGCGTGTAGATCATGAGCTGGATCGTGCGGATGGACGGCGCGGTGGAGAGGAAGAGCTTCGGGTGGTTGGCGATGATGTTCGCCAAGTGCGGCGGGATGTTGACGGCGACGTCCACCTCGCCGTTCTGGAGCGCCGCCACCCGGACCGCGTCGTCGGGGATCGGCTTGAACACGACGGTCTTGATCCGCGGGGCGCCGCGGTAGTAGTGCTCGTTCGCCTCGAGGACGATCTCCTCGTCCTTCGACCACCGCACGAACTTGTAAGGCCCCGTCCCGATCGGGTTCTTGGAGATGAAGGCCGTGTCCTTGTCGGCGTAGGCCTTCGCCGGATACATCATCGCCTGCGGGTGGTTCATCGCGACAACGAACGTCGGCCAAGGCTTGGCGGTGTGCACCCGCGCCGTGTACGGGTCCACGACCTCGACCCGCTCGATCAGCTTGAAGTTCGAGCTCCCCCGCATCTTGGGGTCCTTGGCGCGCTCGAGGCTGAACTTCACGGAGTCGGCGTTGAAGTCTTCGCCGTTGTGGAACTTCACGCCGTGCCGGAGCCTGACCTCCCACACCTGGGGCGAGACGAGCTTCGGCAGCTCGGCGGCCAGGGCCGGCACGATCTTGAGGCTTTCGTCGCGCTCGACGAGCTTGTTGTAAATGTGCTCGGCGATCACGGACGCCGGCGTCTCCTGCTGGTTCATGGCGTCGAGCGTCGTCGGATCGACGCCCTGAGCGATGATCACCTTGCCCGCCGGCGCCGCGAACGCCGTTACCGGAAGGACGAGGGCCGGGACGAGCGTCACCATGATCCGCCAGAAACGCATAGAGCGCCTCCTCACGCGAGGGAGATGGATGCCGTGTCGAACCGCGCCTACTTTAGGGTTCGCCCGCGAGAGAGTCAAGGTAGGCGAGCGCGTCCGCGCGCGTCCGCACCCGTCCGAGGTCCTGCGCCTCGCGCACCCGCGCGAGCAGCGCGCCGATCGCCGGCCCGGGCGGCAGCGCCAGGCGGTCCATCACGTCCTGACCGCGGAGGAGCGGGGGCGCCGCGCGCACGGCCTGCTGCTGCGGGAAGCCGGCCAGGAGGTCGCGCAGGAGGCCGGCGCGGCGCCAGACGCCGAGCGGCGAGGCGCCGGTCACCGCGGCGGCGTCGACGAGCGCCAGGAGCAGGAGGTCCTGCGCGTCCTCCGCGAGGTCGCGGTAGAAGCGGTAGCCCGCGCGGCGGGTCACCCGGCCGGCGGCCTCGAGGTGCATCGGGCGCAGGTGATGGCGCACGAGCCGCTCCAGCACCCCGGCGGCGCGGGCGGGCAGGCGCAGCCGCGCGCCGATCGCGCGCACGCGGGCGGCACCGACCACGTCGTGCTCGAAGAAGCGGACGCGCCCGCCGATCACGCGCCGGGTCTCGGGCTTCGCCACGTCGTGCAGCAGGGCGGCGAGCTTCAGCGCCTGGCCACGCGTGACGCCGCCGCCGAGCTCCTCCGCCATGTGGCGGGCGAGCGCCTCGCCGAAGGGCGGGAGCTCGACCGTGCGGGCGAGCACGAGGTCGGCGCCCGCCGCGGCGCGAAGCGAGTGCTCGAGGACGGGAAAGCGGTGGGGCGCGGGCTGGGCGGTGGCGCGCATGGGCTCCACCTCGGGCACGATCACGGAGAGGAGGCCGAGCGCGTCGAGCCGCCGGAGCGCCTTCGCCGCGGCGGGGAGCGCCAGCACGAGGAGCAGCTCGTCCCTCACCCGCTCCGGCGCCACGTTCGCGAGCGCGGGCGCGACCTCACGGATGGCAGAGACGGTCCGCGGCGTCAGGCGGAGGCCGAGCTGCGCCTCGAGCCGCACGCCCCGGAGCGCGCGCAGCGGGTCCTCGGCCAGCACGCGCGGGTCCGGCGGGCGCAGGCGCCGAGCGCGGAGATCGGCGAGCCCGCCCGTGGGATCGACCACCGGCGCCGTGCCGTCGCGCAGGAGCTCGCGCACCGGGACCGCGAGCGCGTTCACCGTGTAGTCGCGCGCGGCGAGGTCGCCGGCGAGCGTCGCCCCGCGCCAGTCCGCGACGTCCACGCGCACGCCCGCCGCCACGACCCGCGCGGTGCCGCGCCCGGCGTCGAGGGGCACGAAGGCGCCGCCGAGCCGCGCGGCGAGCGCCCGCGCGAGGTCGAGGGCGCCCGCGGGCACCGCGAGGTCGAGGTCGGCCGGTCCGAAGCGCGCCGCGCGGGCGAGCCACGCGTCGCGCACGGCACCGCCGACGAGGACGGGCGCGCTCCCGCGCGGCGCCGCCGCGAGGACGGCGCGCAGCGCGTCCCTCTGCGCGCGGCCCAGCCGGTCGAGGCTCAGCGCGGCCATGGTAGAGTCCCGCTACCCATCGCCACGATTTAAACAGGAGGGCGCCGGCGTGGCACTCAAATTACGCAAGGTCCGCTACGAGAAAAAGGGGCACATCGCCTACGTCACGATCGACAACGCCGAGCACGAGAACTGCCTCGAGGAAACCGTGGACCGCGACCTCTGGAGCGTGTGGCGCGACTTCCGCGATGATCCCAAGCTCTACGTCGCGATCCTGACCGGCGCGGGAACGAAGTCGTTCTGCGCGGGCTCGGACCTGCGGTACTACGTGGAGACCATCTCGCGGCGGTCGCCTGAGTGGAACCGGCGGCGCGCGCAGGAGGGGCCGAACCTCGGCGGCATCACCAAGGGGATCGACGTCTGGAAGCCGATCATCGCCGCGATCAACGGCTACTGCCTCGCGGGCGGCATGGAGCTCGCGATGGCCTGCGACATCCGCATCGCCGCCGACCACGCGAAGTTCGGCGTCGTCAACCGCCGCTGGAACGTCGGCGCCGAGTCGGGCCTGACCCAGCGGCTGCCGCACATCGTCGGCCTGGGCGTGGCCCTCGACCTCCTGATCACGGGGCGCTGGTTCGACGCGAAGGAGGCCTACCGCATCGACTTCGTGAGCCGCGTGGTGAGGCGCGCGCGGCTCATGGAGGAATGCACGAAGCTCGCCGAGCGGATCTGCGAGTATCCGCAGTCCTCGCTCCGCACCGACAAAGAGGCGTGCATCCGCGGCCTCGGCAGGACGCTCGAGGAGGGGTTGAGGCTCGAGAACACCCTCTGGAACACGAACCTCGGGCTCCCCGACACCCTGAACGGGCCCAAGGCGTTCATCGAGAAACGGAAGTTCGTCCCGACGCAGGAGGTGTAGCGTCCCGGCTGGCCGGGCGCGGACACTACATCTCGATGCCGGCGGGCGTGATCCTGAACTCGACGATCTCGTCGGACATGGCGCTGCTGCGGTGCTTGACGACGCTGAGCATCCGTGCCAGCCGGTTCCCGACGCGCTCGCTGCCGAGCACGACGATCGTGTTCGCCGTCGCGCCCACGTCGCCGGTGGCGACCTTCCGCGCGAGCAGGTCCTCGATCCGCGTCTCCTCCGTGGTGACGAGCAGGAGTGTGGTGACGCGCGCGTGATCGTAGCGGTGGGCGTCGATGAACGCGCGGTGCTTCCACACGGGCAGGCAGATCTCCATGCCGAGCGTTTCGGCGTCGCGGTGGATCGTCTTGCGATAGAGCTCGTCGAACATGAAGAACTGGATCGAGTCAGCCGGCGAGTCCATGGGCTCGACGCCGTCCACCACCACGCGGCGCGCGCCCGCGGCGAAGTGGAAGTAGAGGAACGGGCGCACCGTGTAGAGGGCGTGGTTGTACATCGCCTTCCAGTTCCAGTCGAACTCGACGCCGCCGTCGGGCGTCGGCACCTGGAAGTCGCGGGCGCGCCCGACCCACCGGAGGGCGTTGGAGTAGAACGCCTCCAGCTGGCCGGGCGGCGGGTACGGATCACTCATCGGCGTCACGGTGTGCGTCCACTCCCCGAGCGGCCACCCGAAGAGGCGCGCGGCGTACTCGTCGTGCTGCTGCGAGTCGCCGCGGCCGTTCATGTCGAGCACGACCCCGCGCGCGCCGTCGGCCACGCGGCCGTGGTCGGCGAAGGTGAGGCCGAGGTGGGTCTTGCCGATGCCGGTGGCGCCGTAGACGCAGGCGAGGGTGCCGGGCAAGAGGCCGCCGCCGAGCATCGCGTCGAGCTTCGGGAGCCCGGTGGAGACGCGGTCGGTCATGAGCGTGGATTCTACACTAGGGCCCGCGCCGGCCCTTCGTCCTGAACTGGCCCTCGTAGAGGCGCCGCAGCTCGTCGAGCGTCGTCGCCTGCCCCGGCCCCTTGTCGTCGCGGATGCGCGTGATCCGCGCGAAGCGGAGGGCGAGGCCCGAGGGGTACGTGGGGCTCTTCTGGATCTCGTTGTAGGCCACCTCGACGACGACCTCGGGCCGCACGCGCACGGTGTAGCCGTCGTCGTCGCCGGTCGCGAGGGCCCGCAGGCGCTCGGTCATCGCGGCGAACTGGGCGTCGGTCAGCCCCTTGAAGGTCTTGCCGACGTCGGCGAAGGCGTCGCCGTCGCGCACGGCCAGGTGATAGTTCGAGAGCCACCCGGTGCGCCGGCCCGAGCCGCGGTCGGCGGCGACGATGACGCAGTCCACCATCTCCGCGGTCTTCAGCTTGAACCAGCGCTTGCCGCGCCCGCCGGGCTCGTACGGGCTCCGCGGGTCCTTCGCCATCACGCCCTCGTGGCCCGCGGCCAGCGCGCGCTCGAAGAAGGCGCGCGCGGCCTCGGCGTCGCCGACGAGCAGGCGCTCCGCGAGGTGGCGCCCGCCGGTCACGCGCGCGAGCTCCTCCCACCGCCGCTCGTAGCGCGCGTCGATGAGCGAGCGGCCGTCCGCCAGCAGGCAGTCGAAGAAATGGATCGCGAGGGGCATCTCGCGCACGAGCGCCTCGACCTCGTGCGTGCGGCGGAAGCGCCGCATCAGCTCCTGGAACGGCAGCGGCCGGCCCGCCGGGTCGAGCGCCACGACCTCGCCGTCGAGGATGAAGGGCGCGCCGTCGAGCCCGCGGGCGAGCGCGACCACGTCGGGCAGGCTCCGCGTCACGTCGGACAGGCGGCGCGACCAGACGGCGACGCGCGCGCCGTCGTGGTGGAGCTGGATCCGCGCGCCGTCGTACTTGTACTCGAGCGCGGTGCGTCCGCCGTGGGCGGCCAGCACCTCGTCGAAGTCCTCCGCGATCTCGGCGAGCATCGGCAGGAGCGGGACGCCGGGCCGCGCGACGGTGGCGGCGAGGGCCGCGGCGCCGCCGCCGAGTGCCAACTCCGCGACCGTCGAGAGGTCGCCGACCAGCAGCGCGGCCCGCCGGGCCGCGGCGACCGGCACCCCGGCCGCGCGGGCGATCGCCTCGAGGACGAGCCCGTCGGAGACGCCCGTGCGCATCTCCCCTCCGATGATCCGGCGGAGCACCGCGCGCTCGGGCTCGCTCGCCCGGGCCGCGAGGGCGCGCAGGCGCTCCTCCCGCGCCCGCCTGGAGCCCGGTCCCTGCGCGTCGGCCACGGCCGCGAACTCCCGGGCGACGTCGCCGAGCTCGAGCGGCGGCCCGGCGGTCGGCGCGTCCACATCCGGGAGCCCGCGCACGCCGAGGACGCGCGGGTCGGAGGCCGGGAACGCGCGGCCGGTCAGGAAGGCGACGGCGGTCGGCACCTCGCCCGGCGGCAGCGCGCGGAGGAACTCGGCGACGAGCCGCAGCTTCTCGAGCCGCGCCGGGCGCGTCTCGAGCTCGCCGACCAGCGTCGCCAGGCGCCCGAGCTCGGTCACCCGCTCATTCTAGCGGGCGCCGCCCATCCTTGACTTCGCCCGAGCGCGCGCCCTACGCTCGTTCTATGCGTCGCCGTGTCTTCTACGACGCGAGCTCGCGCGCCGCGACGGCCGCCGCCGCCCTCGTCGCCGACCGCTTCGACGTCGGCGCGCTCGCCGCCGACGCCGTGACGGCCGCCGCCGCGCCGACCGTCGTCCTCGTCGGCGAGGCGACCGAGCTCGCGCCCCCGTCGAACGGCCACGTGCGCGTGGTCGGCCTGGTGGACGCCGCGTCGGCGGGCCCCTGGCCCGCCCACTGGTACGCGCTCGTGCCCGCGGGCGCGGGGCGCGCGATGCTCGAGCGCGCGGTGGAGAACGCCCTCGCCGACGCCGAGCGCGCCGCCGAGGTGGCGCGGCTCGACCGCGAGCTGTCGGAGCTGAACGCGATCGGGATCCGCCTCTCCGCCGAGCGGAACCCGCGCGAGCTCCTCGAGACGATCCTGACGAAGGCGCGCGAGATCACGAAGAGCGACGCCGGCTCACTCTACCTCGTCGACGAGGCGCCCGACGGGACGCGCCAGCTCCGCTTCGCGCTCGCCCAGAACGACAGCGTGGAGTTTTCCTTCCGCACGACGCGGCTCCCCCTCACGCGCGAGAGCGTGGCCGGCCACGTCGCGCTCACCGGGCAGATCCTGAACCTCGCCGATGCGTACGCACCGCCGGCTCGTTCGCCATCACGATGCGGTTCAGGCTGTCGTCGAGCTCGGCGAGGTACGCGGCGAGCTCGGCGTCGTACGCCGTGGCCTGCTCGTGGAACCGGCGGCGCCCCTTCTCGAGGAGGTAGTCGATCTTCTTGCCCGCGTACCTCAACTCGAGCCCGCGCTTGACGCCCTCGACGCGCTGGCGGATCCGGTCGAGCTCGCCGGGGTGGAGCTTCTTGGCTTTCACGAGCACCTGCTCGCGCACGCCGACCTTGCCGAAGTCGTGGAGGAGCGCGGCGTAACGCAGCTCCATCATCTCGTCCATCGAGAAGTGCGTCCCGCCGTATGGCCCCGTGCTGACGTGGTCCACGGCGCTCGCGAGGCCGACCGTGAGGCTCGCGACGCGGAACGAGTGGCCGGAGGTGGTCGGGTCGCGCGACTCGATGGCGGTGACCGACGCCTGCACGAAGCCCTCGAAGAGCTGGCGGATGGACTCGTAGAGCCGGCTGTTGGCGACCGCGACGGCCGCCTGGGACGCGAGCGAGCCCGCGAGCTTCTCGTGTCGGGCGTCGAACGGCGTGACCACGCGCTCGGCCTCCTCCGGGGAGCGGAGGACCATCGCGAAGTCGGGCTTGCAGTTGATGAGCTGGAGCGCGCCGATCGTCTCGCCCTGCGGCGTCCGCATCGGCACGACCAGCATGGACTTCGTGCGGTAACCGGCCTGCTCGTCGAACGAGCGGTTGATCTGGAAGGGCGCGCCGGGCGGCGGCGCGTACGCATCGGCGAGGTTCAGGATCTGCCCGGTGAGCGCGACGTGGCCGGCCACGCTCTCGCTCGTGAGGGGGAGCCGCGTCGTGCGGAAGGAAAACTCCACGCTGTTGTTCTGGGCGAGCGCGAAGCGGAGCTGGCGCGTCCCGTCGGGCGCCTCGTCGACGAGGTAGAGTGAGCCGGCGTCGCTCTTCGTGA
>DATFVL010000315.1 GCA_035260325.1 Candidatus Methylomirabilota bacterium
GCTCGCGCCCGACGTGCTCGTGGTCACGGGCGACCACGCGACCCCCTCGGTGCTCGCCGCCCACGGCTGGCAGCCCGTGCCGGTCCTCGTCTGGAGCCGCTGGTGCGGCGCCGACCCGGTCACCCGGTTCACCGAGCGGGCGTGCGCGGCGGGCTCGCTCGGCGTCTTTCCCTCGCACCACCTGATGCCGCTCGTCATGGCCAACGCCCTGCGGCTGACGAAGTTCGGGGCCTGATCCAGCGACTTCCGAGAGCCATGGACGAGCGCGCACCCCTGCCGCAGGCCGCGAGACGCCTCATAGATCGCACGGCCGACCCGCGTGACCGCGAGGCGCTGGAGGGTGCGCACGCGGCCGACATCGCGGCGCTCCTCCGCCAGCTTCCCCTCCCGGAGCAGGCGGCACTCTTCCGTCTCCTGAGCCGAGAGCGGGCCGGCGACGTGCTGGCCGAGCTGGACGATCAGAACCAGCGCGAGCTGGTCCAGGCCCTCGGCCAGGTCGAAGCGTCCGAGATCCTCGAGGAGATGCCGCCCGAGCACGCCGCGGACGTGGTCGAGGAGCTCCCGACCGAAGATGCCGAAAAGATCCTGGATCTCATGGCGGAGAAACAATCCGAGGAGGTCCAGGAGCTCCTCGATTACCCGGAACAGTCCGCGGGCCGCCTCATGTCGCCGGACTACGTGGCGGTCAACGAGCGGACGACCGCCGAGGGGGCGATCGAGCACATCCGCCGATCGGTAACGGAGGACCGGGCCTTCGAGCTCTACGTCGTGGACGACCACCATCACCTGATCGGCGTCGTCCCGCTCCGTCGCCTCCTGACCGCGGATCCCCGCACGCCGGTCCTGGAGATCTGCAACGACCAGATCGTCAGCGTGACCACGGACACGGACCAGGAGGACGTCGCGAGGACCGTGGCGAAATATGACCTGGTCGCCGTGCCCGTGGTGGATCAGCGACAGCACCTCGTGGGGACGATCGCGGTGGACGACGTCGTCGACATTCTCGGTGAGGAGGCGACGGAGGACATCTTCAGAATCGCCGGATCGGATGCGGCCGAGCTCGAGCGGCGTTCGCCGCGCGAGGTCGCCCTGCTGCGCTTGCCGTGGGTGCTCGCGACGCTGCTGATCGAGCTGTGCGCGGGGGTCATCATCTCGTACTTCGACCGGACGCTCAGCCGGGTCATCCTGCTCGCCTCCTTCATGCCGGTCATCCAGGCGATCTCGGGAAACACGGGGCTCCAGTCGGTGACGATGGTCGTCCGCGGCCTCGCCACCGGTCGCGTGGTGCTCTCGCGCTGGTGGGAGCCGCTTCGCCGCCAGATCGTGACCTCCAGCATCCTCGGCGCGATCTGCGGCGCCCTCGTCGGGGCGGTCGGCTCCCTCTGGCACTCGCCGCCGTTCGGTCTCGTGGTCGGCGTCTCGATGTTCATCTCCGTCAACCTCTCGGGCGCCGCCGGCACGGCGATCCCGATGCTCTCCAAGCGCCTCGGCTTCGATCCCGCGCTGACCGCCGGGCCCTTCGAGACGGCGTTCCAGGACGTGCTCGGCGTGACGATCTTCCTCTCGCTCGCGACGGCGCTGCTCCGCTGGCTCGTCTAGCTCCGCGGAAGACGGACGGACCATGACGCGATTAACTCTCTTGGCAACGGCTCCCGCGGGCGGTTAGAATACCTTCCGGTTTGATCCGCCGTTGGCCGGCCTCACATCCATGACGTCTGGAGGGCGCTGAGTGGACGCGGCGTTGGAGAAGAGGCAGGTCGAGCGCGCATACGAGCTGTACGCCCCCGTCTACGACTTCATCTTCGACTGGATCTTCTCGCCGGGCCGCACGGCGGCCGTCAGGCAGCTCGCGCTCCAGCGAAGCGACTCCGTGCTCGAGGTCGGCATCGGCACCGGGCTCAACCTCCCGCTCTACCCCGCCACCTGCGCGCTCACCGGCATCGACCTCTCGCAGGAGATGCTCGACAAGGCGGTCGAGCGCGTCGAGACGCTCGCGATGCCGAACGTCACGCTCAAGGTCATGGACGCCACGTCCATGGACTTCGGCGACGACGAGTTCGACAAGGCGGTGGCGACCTACACGATCTCCGCGGTCCCCGATCCCGTCGCCGTCCTCCGCGAGATGCGCCGGGTGGTGAAGCCCGGCGGCGTCATCGTCGTCCTGAACCACTTCCGGAGCGAGCGCCGGCTCATGGGCTGGCTCGAGGACCTCGTCGCGCCGGTCTGCACGCGCCTGGGCTGGAAGTCGAATCTGGCGCTCGGGCCGCTCCTCACCCAGGTCGGCCTCGTGCCCGAGCTGGTGGCGAAGGTGAACATGTTCAACGGATGGCGCCTCGTGAAGTGCGTCAACCGGAAGTAGCCCGGCTCGCCGCTCTCCTCCTCGCCCTCGTCCTCGTCCTCCCCGTCGCCCAGGCCGGCCACACCGCGCTCGTCGCCGGGGCGTTCCTCGTCGAGTTGCTCAGTCAGGGGCGGTACGCGCCCCTCTCGGCCCTCACGTCGGCGCCCGCGCGCGAGGCCCTGGCCGTCCCCGGCGTGGCGGCCGACCGCTACGTGCCGGCGGGGCTCGGCGCCGGGCGCCGGCTCGTCCTCGTCCACGGCGCGACGGCCGAGGGCAAGGACGACCCGCGCCTGCGCGAGGCGGCCGAGCTGCTCGCCCGCTCCGGCTTCGACGTCGCCGTGCCCACGGTCCCCGGGCTCACGCGCGGCCGCCTGCGTCCGGAGGACGTGGGCGCCGTCGTCGCGACGCTCGCGGCGCGGCCGGGACCGGCCGTCGTCCTCGGCGTGAGCGTGGGGTCCGGGCCCGCCCTGCTCGCGGCGGCCGATCCGAGCGTCCGGGATCGCGTGAGCGCCGTCGTGAGCCTCGGGGGCTACGCGTCGGCGCTCGAGGTCGTCCGCTTCTGGCTCACGGGGACGTACGAGTACGGCGGCGTGCGCGGGCGCGTCGCCCGCGATCCGCGGCTCGTGGGCGAGTTCGTCCGCGCCAACGCCGATCTGCTGGATCCCCGCGCGCGGGCGGAGCTCATGACCGGGGATCCCGAGCGCGCCGCGCGGTTCCTCGCCGCGCTGCCTCCGGACCTCCGACGCTACCTCGATTCGATGTCCCCGCTCGGCGTCGCGCGCGAGATCCCGGGGCGGCTCGTCCTCGTGCACGGGCGCGGCGACCCGACGGTCCCCTACACCGAAAGCCTGCGCCTCGCGGCCGCGCGCCCGGGGAACACCACGCTCCTGCTCGTCGGCATCCTCGAGCACGTGGAGGGCGGCGGCGGGAGGACGGGCCGGCAGGACGCGCGCGACCTCTTCGAGCTCTGGCGCGCGATGTACGCGCTCCTGGCCGGATGAGAGAGGTCTCATCCCCCTCTCACCCCGCCGCCTGTGGGCCCCGGCGGGCAAACCGGAGGCGGCGCGGACCGTGCGGAGCGGCTAGAGCGAGAGGCTCCGCGCGTCGCCGCTCGCGGGGCGCTGAATGCCCCAGGCGGAGAGCTTGGCGAGGATCGTGTTCCGGTGCACGCCGAGGTCGCGCGCCGCGCGGCTCACGTTCCAGCCCACGCGCTCGAGCACGCGCAGGATGTACTGGCGCTCGAACTGGCCCATCGCGTCGCGGAGCGGCGGTCCCGTGTCCTCGGCCAGGCGCGCGCCGGTCTCGGGGATCGCGACGTCGAGCGGCACGTCCTGGAGCTGGATGACCGGGTTGCGCGCCAGCACGACCGCGCGGTAGATCACGTTCTCGAGCTCGCGCACGTTCCCCGGCCAGTCGTAGCGCGTGAGTACCTCGAGGGCGCCCGCCGAGACGCCCCGCACGTCGCGCCGGCACTCGCGCGCGGTCTTCCGCACGAAGTGCTCGAGGAGGAACGGGATGTCCTCGCGCCGCTCGCGGAGGGGCGGCACGTGGACGGGGACCACGTTGAGCCGGTAGTAGAGGTCCTCGCGGAACTCGCGCGCGCGCACGGCCGCCCGGAGATTCACGTTGGTCGCGGCCACCACGCGGACGTCCACCGGGATCGCGCGGATGCCGCCGAGCCGCTCGATCTCGCGCTCCTGCAGCACGCGCAGGAGCTTCGTCTGGAGGTCGAGCCGGAGCGAGCCGATCTCGTCGAGGAAGACCGTGCCGCCCTGGGCGAGCTCGAACTTGCCGAGCTTCCGCGCGTGGGCGCCGGTGAAGGCGCCCTTCTCGTGGCCGAAGAGCTCCGACTCGACGAGCGCGTCGGGGATGGCGGCCACGTTGACCGCGACGAAGGCCCGCGCCCGCCGCTCGCTCCGCGCGTGGAGCGCGCGCGCCACCAGCTCCTTGCCGGTCCCGCTCTCGCCGGTGACGAGCACGGTCGTCGGCGTGTCGGCGATCTGCGTGATGGTCTGGTAGATCTTCACCATCTCGGGGTGGCGGCCCACCAGGCCCTCGAAGCCCGTGCCCGCCGCGGCGTCCGGCGCGCTGCCCGCGAGCGCCGAGCGCAGGTAGAGCACCTCGCGCTCGAGCGCGCGCTTCTCGAACGCGCGCTGGGAGAGGAGCAGGATGTCGTCCACGTCGAACGGCTTCGTGAGGTAGTCCCAGGCGCCGCGCTTGAGCGCCTCGACCGCGGTCCGCACCTCGCGTACCGCCGTGACCACGACGACGACCGTCGTCGGGTCGGCCGCCTTGACGCGTGGGAGCACGTCGATGCCCGGCTCGCCGGGCATGCGCTGGTCGAGCATCACCAGATCCACGTCGTTGGCGCGCAGGATCTCGAGGGCCTCGGCGCCGTTCTCGGCCTCGAGGACGTCGCACGTCTCCTCGAGGATCGCCCGCACGGACGCCCGGACTCCTTCCTCGTCGTCGACGACGAGGACGGTGCCGCGCCGCGCGAGCTTCGGCACGTCCGGGATCACGGCTGCTTCTCGCGCTCCATGACGAGGTACTCGCTCTTACCGCCCGTCCCCGGCCGCTGGACGAAGATCAGGAGGCGCTCGCCGGGCTTGAGCTGCGCGAGCGCCCGGAAGAGCGCGGCGGGCTCGGAGACGGGCGTGCGGCCCGCCTCGACGATCACGTCGCCGCGCCGCACGCCCGCGCGGTCGGCCGGGCCGCCCGGCGCGACGTCGGTCACGAGCAGGCCCTGCGCGACCGGCAGGTTCAGCCTCTGCGCCATGTCGGCGCTCAGCGGCTCGACCCGAAGCCCCCAGCCCTCCTCGTCCGGCACGACCGCGGCGGGCGCGGGCTCGTCCGCGGGCATCTCGCCGATCTTCACGCTGAGCCGCACGGGCTGCCGGTCGCGCAGGACGGTGAGCCGCGCGACCTGGCCGGGCGCGACGCCGGCGACGCGGCGCTGGAGCTCGGGCACCTCCTTGATCGGCGCGCCGTTGAGCTCGACGATCACGTCGCCCGGCCGGACGCCGGCGGCCTCGGCCGGCCCGCCCTTCATGACGTCGGCGACCAGCACGCCCTCGCGCTCCTTCACGCCGAAGGTGCCCGAGAGCTCGTCGGTGACGTCCTGGATCGCGATCCCGAGCCAGCCGCGCACCACGCGGCCGCCCGCGATGAGCTGGCGCATCACGTCCTTCGCCTGGTTGATCGGGATCGAGAAGCCGATGCCCTGCCCCGCGGCGACGATCGCCGTGTTGATCCCGATCACCTTGCCGTCGAGGTTCAGGAGCGGCCCTCCCGAGTTGCCCGGGTTGATGGACGCGTCCGTCTGGATGAAGTTCTCGTACTGCGTCACGCCGACGCGGTTGCGCGCCGTCGCGGAGATGATGCCGACCGTCACGGTGCGGTCGAGGCCGAACGGGTTGCCGATCGCGATCGCCCACTGGCCCACGCGGAGGTGGTCCGAGTCGCCCAGCTCGGCGACCGGCAGCGGCCCGGGCGCGTCCACCTTGAGGACCGCGAGGTCCGTCTTCGGATCCCGGCCCACGACCTTCGCGGCGAGCTTCCGTCCGTCCGAGAGGCGCACGGTGACGTCCTGAGCGTTCTCGATGACGTGGTTGTTCGTCAAGATGTATCCCTTTGGATCCACGATCACGCCCGAGCCACTCGTGCGCTGCTCCTCGCGCGGCCGCCGGCCGAAGAAGCGCTCGTAGAACTCCTCGCCGAAGTACTCCCTGAACCGCTCGGGCGACTCCTCGACGGCGCCGCGCTTCGGCACCGTGGTGACGTTGACGACGGCGGGCGTCGCGCGGTCGGCGACCGCGCTGAACGCGTCCTCGAGGGCGCGGAGCACGGCGCGCGCGTCGATCTTGGGTGGCGTCCGCTGCTGGGCGTCGGCCGGCAGGACGGAGGCGAGGACGAGGAGCACGGCGAGCGTCGTTCTCATGGAGTGTCCCCCGGGAGCGCTCACGGCGATTCTACCGGGCGGTGCCCGGTTCCGCCAGCGGCACGAGCGCGAGCTCGAGCACGCGGCGCGTGTGCGCCGTCACCGGCGCCGCGGCGCCGCGCCGGACGCCCGCCACCCAGAGGGTCCGGCCGGCGGCCTCGATCACCGGCACCCGGTCGCGCTCCCAGCGCGGCACCTTGGCGTCGATCAGAAGGTCCTTCAGCTTGCGCCGGCCCCCGCCGAACGGCTCGACGCCGTCGCCCGCACGCCGCGGACGCACGACGAGCGCGGGCGGAAGCTCGTCGGCGTCGAACGCGACGCGGCACGCCTCGTCGGGGATCGCGTAGCGCTCGGCCTCCACGAGCGTCGCCACGAGCGCCGCGCCGATCTCGGGCAGCTCGACGCGTCCCGGGACGGCGAGCACGCGCTCGACCAGCGCGGGGAGGGCCGCGAGCGAGAGCCGCACGCGCGGCCCGCTCACCTCGAGCGTCACGCCGGCGAGGCGGAACGGGCGGCGCGGCGCGGGCTCGACGAGGACGCGGCGGAGCCCGCGGTGGGCCCAGGCGCGGAGCGGCGCCCGGCTCCCCAGGCGTCCCGCGGCCTGGCGCAGGACCTCGGCCGCGACCTGCCTCGGCAGCGTGCGCAGCGCGCCGAGCGGGAGCGTGACGGCGCCGTCCCCGACCGCGGCGAGCCGCTCGAGCTCGACTGCGGCGGTCCGCTCGAGCGCATTCACCGCCTCACGCGTGAGCGCCGCCACACGGGCCAGCGCGTCGGCGATCCCGGGGTTGTAGGACTCGGCGAGGAGCGGGAGCAGCTCGTGGCGGATCCGGTTCCGGAGGAACTTCGGGTCGCGGTTGGTCGGGTCCTCGACCCAGTCGAGCCCCGCCCGGCGGAGCTCCTCGACGAGCGCGGCGCGTCGGCACTCGAGGAGGGGGCGGATCACGCGGCCGCGGACCGGCGGGATGCCCGCCAGGCCGCGGACGCCCGTGCCCTCGAGCAGTCGCATGAGGACGGTCTCGGCCTGGTCGTCGGCGGTGTGGCCCAAGGCGATCCGGTCGGCGCCGACCCGGTCGGCGCCGGCCTCGAGCGCTGTATAGCGCGCCCGGCGCGCCGCGGCCTCGAGCGAATCGCCATGCTCCACCTCGACCGTCGCGACCTCCACGGGGACGCCGAGCCGCTCGCCGAGCGTCCGGACGAACGCGGCGTCCCGCGAGGACTCGGGCCGCATCTGGTGGTCCACGTGCAGGATGTGGAGCGAGAGACGCCACGCGGGCGCGAGCCGGGTGAGCACGCGCAGCAGGGCGACGGAGTCGGCGCCGCCGGAGACGGCGACCAAGACGGTTTCGCCGCCAGCGAGCATCGCGTGGCGGCGAAGGGTGCGCTCGATCGCGCCGAGGAGGCTCACCCGCCTACCCGCCTTGGAGCCCGACCCAGACCTCGCCGTCCGCGAAGTGCTCCTTCTTCCAGACCGGCACCGTGCGCTTGAGCGTGTCGATCGCGTACTTGCACGCCTCGAACGCCTCCTGCCGGTGCGCCGCCGAGACCGCGATCAGCACGCTCGCCTCGCCGATCTCGAGCCGCCCGACGCGGTGGAGCATCGCCACGCGCTTGATCGAGGGCCAGCGGGCGCGGATCGCCGTGCCGATCTCCCGCATCTTCGCCTCGGCCATCGGCGCGTGGGCCTCGTACTCGAGGAACTTCACGGGGCGGCCGCCCGTCTCGTTCCGCACGACGCCCGAGAAGATCACGACGCCGCCGGCGCCGGGATGGTCCACCTCGCGGGCGACGGCGTCGGGTGAGAGCGGCTCCCCGACCACCCTGAAGACATCGTCCGGGGCACCGCCGCTCACCGGCGGGAACAGGCAGAGCTCGTCGCCGGGCGCCAGCGTGTGGTCGGGCTCGACGTACTCCTGGCCGACGGCAAACAGCGTGAACGGGCGGAAGCGCGCGAGCTCGGGGTGGCGCGCGGCGACGGCGGACCACGCCGACTCGACGGTGCCACCCTCGGGGAGATCGATCTCGATCCGCTCCCGCCCCGCGGCTTCACGGTACCGGGCGAAGAGGCGGACCCGGACACGCACGGCAGGATCAGCGTCTAGAAGCGGTGGGACTGGCCGCAGCCGCAGCTCGACTTCACGTTCGGGTTCTTGATCGCGAAGCCCGCGCCCATCATGTTGTTCTCGACGTAGTCGATCTCGCTGCCCTCGAGGTAGGGCACGCTGAGCTTGTCGACGTAGACCTTGATGCCCTGGGCCTCGACGACCTTGTCGTCCGGGCTCTGCTGGTCCTCCCAGCCGAGCTCGTAGGACATGCCGGAGCAGCCGCCGCCGACGATGCGGATCCGGAGCCCCCACGCGGGCTTGCCCTCTTCGAGCTTGAGCTCCGAGATCTTCTTCGCCGCCGTCTCAGTCATCGTGACCATTCGATCCTCCCGAATCGCCTGACCTTCCTGGAGCGGGCCGTTGGAGTCATCGTATCACAGGATGCCGCCCGCCGGCAGAAGGGTCAGATCCTCGAGCGACGCGTGGGGCGGCAGCGAGGCCATGAGCACCGCGGCGCGGGCCACGTCCTCGGGCTTGAGCATCCGGCTCCGGTCCGGTCCCTGGGGGATCGTGTCCCAGAGCGGCGTGTCCACGGCGCCCGGCACGAGCACGCCGACGCGCACGCCCTCGGCGCGGACCTCCTCGCGGAGCACCCGGCTCCAGACGACCACGCCCGCCTTGGTCGCCGCGTAGGCCGCGGACCCGGGGATGAAGCGCTGCGCGGCCACGGAGGCGATGTTCAGGATCGTGCCGCGGTGCTGGTGGACCATCACGGGCAGCACGGCGCGACAGCACGCCATCACGGCGCGGAGGTTCACCGCGAGCATCGCGTCCCAGTCCTCGGGCTTCGTCCCGACCACCGGCCCGAACGACGCCGTGCCCGCGGCCGTCACGAGCACGTCCAGGCGCCCGAAGTCGGCGACCGTCTGCTCCACGAGCGCCACCACCGCGGCGTCCTGCGTGACGTCGGTCGGGACGGCAAGCGCGCGGCCGCCGGCCGCCTTGATCGCGGCCGCCACCTCGGCGATCTGCTGGCGCGTGCGTGCCGCGAGCACCACCGCCGCGCCCTCGCGCGCGAACGCCTCGGCGATCGCGCGGCCGATGCCGCGCCCCGCGCCCGTGACGATCGCGACCTGGCCGTCCATCGACCGCCCGGCGGTCATATCTCGAGCCCCCGACGCGACTTGATCAGCTCCATGAACTCCGCGCGCGTCTCCGGCCGGTCCCGGAAGGCGCCGAGCATCGCGGAGGTCACCGCCTTGGAGTTCTGCTTCTCCACCCCGCGCATGACCATGCAGAGGTGGATCGCCTCCACGACGACCGCGACGCCGCGCGGCTGGAGCGCCTCGTTCAGCGTGTTCGCGATCTGCGTCGTGAGCCGCTCCTGCACCTGGAGCCGGCGGCTGTACATCTCGACCAGGCGCGGGAGCTTGGAGAGCCCCACGATCTTTTTGCGAGGCATGTACGCGATGTGGGCCTTGCCAAAAAATGGAATGAGATGATGTTCACAGACGCTGAAAAAGTCGATGTCCTTCACGATCACCATCTCGTCGTAGTCCTCGACGAACATGGCGCCGTTCAGGATTTCCTTCACGTCCTGGTCGTAGCCGGACGTGAGGTAGCGCAGGGCCTTCGCGACGCGCTCGGGGGTCTTCTCGAGCCCCTCGCGGTGCGCGTCCTCGCCGAGCTCCTTCAGAAGCTGCTCGATCAGCTTTTCGATCATCACGCTCCGCCTCGGTAGTCGAATCGGTTCTTCGCAGTCTCCACGACGCCGACCCGCCGGAGGGCCGCGGCGCCCACCTCGGGTTCAAGGATACGCCAGAACGCACGCGCGAGGCTCTCGCCCGTCGTGACGACGCCGTGGAGCGCCGGGACCTCCTCGAGCGCCCGGTGGTCCACGCGGTCGAGGACCGCGCGGTGCACCGCCGCGTCGAGCCGGCCGAGGTCCGCCGCCATGCCGGTCACGGGATCGGGCCGCCCGGCGACGGTGACCTCGAGGTAGTAGTTGTGGCCGTGGGCGCGGTGGCAGTCGCCGTAGAGTGCCGCGTTGGCCTCCAGCGAGAGCGCCCGGTTCTCGAGCCGGTGGGCGGCGCTGAAGTGGTAGACGCGCGTCAGCTCGACCATCAGGCGCCCCGGTAGTCCACGAACAGCGTCGGATCCTCCCAGACGCGCACCTGCCAGAGCCGGTCGGCGCCGAGCTTCGGGGCCAGGAGCTCCCACACCGCGATCGCGATGTTCTCGGTCGTCGCGACCCGGCCGCGGAAGAGCGGGTCGGCGGAGAGGTCCGCGTGATCGAAGCGGTCCACGACGGTCTCGCCGACGATCCGCTTCAGCTCGGCGAGGTCCACCACCATGCCCGTCTGCGGGTCGATCGCCCCGCGGATCGTCACGTCGAGCGTGTAGTTGTGCCCGTGCGGGACCGTCAGCTTGCCGAACGTCCGCTCGTTTTCGGCGGCCGGCCAGGCGTCCACCCAGTAGCGGTGGCCGGCCGAGAAGCCGAAACGCCGCGTGCTGTACGCGATCCCGTTCACAGGCTCGCCTCGCCTGCGGCTCTCGCTCGCACAGCCACGCTCACGGCAGCGCCTCCAGGAACCGGCGCGCCACCGGCACCAGATCGAACGCTTCCACGCGGCGCGCGCCGGCGGCACCGAAGTCCTGCGCGAGTCCCCTGTTCGTGAGCAATGTCTCCATCGCCATCGCGAGCTCGCCCGGGCTCCCCGGGTTCACCAGAAAGCCGGTCCGCCGGTCCTCGACGATCTCGGGCACGGCCGCCGCGCGGCACGACACCACGGGCAGCCCCACCGCCATCGCCTCCGCGAACACCAGCCCGAACCCTTCCTGGACCGTCGGGAGGCAGAAACACCAGGCACCGACATATTCTACGGCGAGTTGTGCCCGTGAGACCTCGCCAAGCAGCACCGCCGCGTCCCCCAGGCCGAGCCCGGCGTGAAGCGCCCCGAGGCGGGCGGACTCCGGACCTCCCCCTACGATGCGGACCTGGACCCCGGGGATTCGCTCCCGGAGGATCACGGCGGCCTGCAGGAGATCGCCGAGGCGCTTCCGGGGGTACATGCGCGCAACGGAAAGAACGGTCGGCCGGGCGCTCCGCGATCCCCCGGCGGCGGCGAACCGCCGGCGCCACTCCGCGAGATCGATCGGCTCGGGCACGACGGCCACCTTGTCGCGCGGAATCGCGTACGCCTGCGCCGCGACGGACGCCGAGTAGCGGCTCGGCACGATCACGCGGTCGGCGCGCGCGGTGTTGAGCCGCTCCCAGCGCGCCTGGACGGAGAGGAGCGCCCGCACGAGGCCGCGCTCGTTCCGGAGCTCGTCGACGATGACGCCCTTGAGCATGACGACGAAGCGCTGCCGCGGGCTTCTCCAGGCCCACAGAAACCCGTCCAGATCGACGCCGACGACGACGTCGCCCGCCGGGGGCGCGGCGAGCGCGCCCACGTTGTAGAGCAGGCGGTCGAGCGTGTGGAAGCGAGTGCGGAGCCGGAGGGGCCGCACCGCCATCACGTGGCCGAGCGCCGCGAGCCCGCGCGCCAGGCCGTCGATCGCGACGAAGGTGCCGCTCCCCTCGGTCGGCGAGAGCGGCGTCGAGGTGAGAAGCTCGAAGCGCACCAGCGGCCGCTAGCGGCCCTGGAACCGGGGCGCCCGCTTCTCGAGGAACGCCCGCGTGCCCTCCTTGTAGTCCTCGCTCTCGAACGCCTCGAGCGCCAGCTCCCGGAGCCGCTGGCGGCGCTCGTCCGTCAGGCCCTGGAGGTAGGACTGGATCGTCTGCTTGGAGCCGCGGACGGACAGGGGCGCGTTCTCGGAGACCTCGCGGAGGTAGTCGTAGGTGGTCGGCTCGAGCTCGCCGGGCGGCACGAGGCGCTGGATCAGGCCCATCGCGACCGCCTCGCGGTCGCCCACCGCGCGCGCCGAGAACAGGATGTCCTTCGCGTACGCGGGGCCGACGAGGTCCACGAGCTGGCTGACCGAGTCGGGCGGATAAATGATGTTGAGCTTCGCGGCGGGGATGCCGAACTTCGAGCCCTCGGCGGCGAAGCGCAGGTCGCACGCCATCGCGATCGCCATCGCGCCGCCCATGCAGAAGCCGAAGATCATCGCGACGGTGGGCTTCGGGCAGTCGCGGATCCCCCGGTACGCGGCGGCGGTCTGCTCGTTGTAGCGGAGCGAGGTCGCGGTGTCCTTGCGGTGCTCCTTGAACTCGGAGATGTCGGCGCCGGAGGCGAACGCGTCGCGCCCCGCGCCGCGGTAGACGATCGCGCGGACCGAGTCGTCCTTCCCGAGCCCCTCGGTCACGCGCGCGATCTCGGTCCACATCGCGAGGCTGATCGCGTTGCGGAGCTTCGGCCGGTTGAAGACGACCGTCGCGATCGCGCCCTCGTGCTCCACCAGGATGTCGCTCATTCCCTCACCTTCGCCTCGCGCTGAAGTGGTGGCGGTGGGAGGAATTGAACCTCCGACACGGGGCTTATGAGGACTACCGCCGCCACCACACCTCTCCGTAACGACGCGTAGTTATAGCACAGATTTTCTCGGGCGCCAGCGCTGCCGGCGGCTAGAAACCGTTCAGAACCGATCTCACGGTTACAGAAACGGTGACAGCCAAAGCGCAGGGGGGGGTGAAGTCCTAGCGGCGACGACCGCGTCACGTCGTTGGTTGCGGGGGCCTGCAATCCACGACACTACACACAGCACACGTGGCCTTCCGCTTTGAGGTCTCGTGGTCCACCTCGCGCGAGCGGCGGCCATGACTTGCCCGTGGTTCGCCTGAAAGCCCTTCTGACTGCCCTCCGTCCCACACTGGGAACCACGTCTGTCCGTGCCAAGGCCGATGGCTTGACAGTCCCTGTCTCCTACCAGTCTCCCGCGTCTTGGCCTGTCACAAGAGCACGGACGCTCGCCAAGCGAGTCGGACGCGGTTTTGGCGAAGGACAGGTCGCGAGGGCCGAGTGCGGCGCGCAGGTGTTGAGTCCATCAATCCACTCTCGGAGTTGCGCGAGGACCGTCTCCGCGTCACGGAGCACGTGCCGAACTCGCAGTTGCCGTGCCAGATCGTCCAGCTGTCAGGCGCAAAGAGTCCGATTTTCGAGGGGTTAGCCGTGGCACGTCCTTTGTACAAGCATGGACGCCGGTCTAGGTGGCAGCAGTCCGGGCTCCGCTGCCACGGATCCGAGTATGGGGGTAATTGCGGAAGATTCGTTTGTAGGACAAAGCCGGTGGCGGAATGGCCACCTCGAACTGAGAAAGGAGTCGCACGGTGCTCAATGACACGGAAGTCAAACGAATTATCGAGGCCATCACCGAGTACCGGGAACTGGTCCAGCAGTCCAGCGAGATGCGCGACCAGCTCGAGGCGCTCCAAAAGCGCTGGTTCTCCCTGCGGCAGGAACGGGAGCAGCTCCGGACCAGCGTCGACGGGATCCACATGACGCTCGCCCAGGTCAAAGTCGACTACCAGGCGGTCATGAAGCGGATGACCGACCTCTACTCCACCGAGGACACCGTCCTGGACAACATGAAATTCCTCATCGATGAGCTGACCTCGGTTCTCAAGAAGCACGAGGCCTAGCAGTGATGCGTCTGCCTCGCATCGCGCCTGAGGAGCCACCCACCCCGTTCACTGAGGAGCGCATCCAGGCCGAAGGCCAGCAGGACGGAGAGCGAAACCTCCCGGAGATGGGGTCGTACATGCCGGCGCCGTTCGAGCAGGCATTGATCGCTTATGGGGAACAAGAGGTTCAGCGAATCTACAAGCAGGCCTCGGGCCGGGTCGCCAAGCTCCAGCCGGTGCTCCAGGTCTTTCTGAGACGCCTGGAGGACATCGAACACCGGATCCAGTCGATCGCCGAAGGCTACAAGGCCCGGTCCCAGGAGCTGGGGCGGGACGTGACGATTCCCTTCCCGTCCGCGCTGCACTGGGCGCTGATCATATTCCTCGGCATCGGGGAGTTCCCCCTGAACACCGTCGTGTTCCGCCTGTTCGGGGAGGCCGAGTACCTGACATACGTGATGGCGTCCACCCTCGCGATCATGATCCCGCTCATCGGCGTGTTCATCGGGATCCACCTGCGGCACGCGCTTCCCCGCCTGGCCGGCAACATCCTGATCGGGCTCCTGACGCCTATCTCGGTTGGCGGGGCCCTGTACGCGGTGAGCCTGCTGAGGAACACCTATATCTCGTCCCAGGCCTCTGCGGGAGCCACCGCGGCTGCCGACCAGGGGAACCTGGCCTGGGCCCTCTTCGCGCTCAACAGTCTGATCTTCTTCGGTGCCCTGACCGCCTCGTACTTCGCGCACGATCCGGACGAGAATCTGGACCGGTTCCACAAGTCGCTCATCTCGCTGGACCGGAAGCGGAACGCCGTCCGCAAGAGGCTCTTCCAGATCGGCCCCAAGATCAACGGGGAGATCCAGGCGGCCAAGAGCCAGGTCGAACAGGTTCGGGCGCTCACCAACCAGCGGGTGGCGCTGTACCGGCAGACCAACATTCGCTTCCGCCGACTGTTGCCGCCGTACTCCTTCAGGAGGAGTCCCGAGTTCCCCAAGCTGGAGTGGTGGCCGGAAGTCTCCCTGAACGGCGAGAACGGGGCGTTGGATGGTCGGTGAGTCCCTCGTTCGATGCCGACTGACGCCCTGGGTTCTCGTCGTGATGACGCAGGCGCTTTTCCTGATGACCGGCTGCGCGCCCTCCACGCCGGCCGCCGTCCAACACGGGACGGCTGTCGTCATCTTCGTCGACTTCTCCCAGAGCGTCACGATAGAAGACCGGGCGTCGTTCCGGCGGGAGATCGAGAGCGAGATCCTCCCTTCGCTCTCGGCGGGAGACAGACTCTTGATCGCCCCCATCCACGACAAGACCCTGACCGACTTCCGTCCTCTCGTCGAGGCCAGCCTGCCGGCGAAACCCGAGTTCAACGGGTGGCTCAACAACGTCTTGAAGTACAACCGCCAGGCCAAGGAAATCGAGGCCCAGGCCCTCCAAGTCAAGGAGAAGATCAGGACGGACATCGCGCACGTGTTCGCGAAGCGCTATTCGAGCCCGCAAACCGACATCTTCAGCTCGCTCCTCATCGCCCAGAAACTGTTCCACGATGAGTCGCGACGGAAAGTGCTCGTCCTGATGTCCGACATGATCGAGGACAATCCGCCGTACGACTTCGAACGGCTCTCCTGGAGCTCTGCCACGATCGAGAAGACCCTTTCCGAGCTGGACGCGAAAGGCCTCATCCCCAAGCTCTCGGGCGTATGCGTCTACGTGTCGGGGGCGTCCGCGAGGTCGGCCGCGCTCGCGGAGAACATCGGCCGGTTCTGGCAAGCGTATTTCCGGCGGACCGGGGCCGACATGGACCCGAGCCGGTATGCCCACGTCCTCCTTCACTGGCCCCCGTCCAACGCCTGCCCGCTGATCAGCACGCCGCGCGCCATCTGAGGCCGAGCCACCCGTAGCAGTAGCAGGAAAGCAAATCGGGCACCCCGGTCTCCCGGAAGTGC
>DATFVL010000316.1 GCA_035260325.1 Candidatus Methylomirabilota bacterium
AGGCTCGACGCCACGCGGAAGGCGTGGCGCACCGCCTCGGCCTCCAGGTGCGTGTAGAGGAGCGGCTCGATCGCCGTGAGGCCGACGCCCCGATGCGCGCAGAGGTGGCGGAACGCCACGGCCCGCGCTTCCCCGGGGACGGCCGCGACGCCGTACACCTCCACGCGGTTGCAGGTCGAGAGGACGAGCGCCTCGTCGACCGCGCCCGTCGCCGCGATGTCGCGCAGGAGCTCGCGGAGCTTGTCCTCCTCCACCGCGAGGCGCTCGCGCAGCTCGATCGGCGCGTTCTTGTGGGAGAGGCCGGCGACGAAGAGCGGCATCTACGAGCCGTGGCGGCCGGGCAGGAACAGCCCGGCGCCGAGCGTCAGGACGAGCGCGGCGAAGCCGACGATCGCGAAGTAGGCGGCGCGGCGCCCGTGCCAGCCCGCGGCCGCGCGCCCCGCGAGCGTGCCCGCGTAGATCGCCCACGCGACGAGCGAAAGCAGGGCCAGCGGATCAAACGTGAGGACGCTGCCCCAGGCAGGGCCCGCCCAGAGGACGCCGAGGAGGATGCCGGTGGTGAGGAACGGAAATCCGAGCGCGAGCGTCCGGTAGGTCAGCCGGTCGAGCGTCTCGAGGGCGGGCAGCCGGTAATAGAGGTTGCCCGGCCGCTTCATCCGGAGCTGACGCTCCTGCAGGAGGTACATCAGCGCGCCGGCGAAGTTCAGGACGAACGCGGCGATGCCGATGAGCGCCAGGCCGATGTGGACCCAGAGCCACGCCCCGCCGAGCGCGGGCCCGAGCCCCGGCAGCGAGCGCGTCGTCGCCGACCTGAGGCTCAGCATCAGGACGATCGGCAGGACGAAGGCGCCGAGGACCTTCACGCCCGACAGGCGCTCCACCCAGAGCGCCAGCAGCACGCTCACCCAGACGGCCACCGACACGGCCTCGGGGAGGCTCGCGAGCGGCGGTCGGCCGAGCTCGAAGCCGCGCGCCAGGAGCGCCACCGTGTGCAGGAGCCAGCCGGCGATCGTCGCGACGGAGGCGAAGCGATGGATCCACTCCTCGCGCTGGACGAGATAGGCGAGCGAGAGGCCCGTCGCCGCCACGTAGGCGATGATCGCAAGGCTCAAGAGGGTCGGGTGCATGGCAAAAAGCCAAGCTCAGCGAGAGTTTACCACATTCCCGATGCGGATTAACCAGAGCCCGCTACCGCTCAGGCGACGAGCTGCAGGAGCGTCGGCAGGGGTCGCCAGTAGCCGGCGCGGGTGGCGACGAGGTCGAAGTGGGGCGTGCCCCAGTCCTCGATCAGCGCCGAGCCCCCGTTCCAACGAACCCGCCGGTCGAGCTCCTTGACGTAGGCGTGGCACCGCTTGCAGGCCGAGACGAAGTAACCCTCCTCCTTCTCCTCGGCCTCGAGACGCACGAGATCCTTGGCGTCCTGGTGACCGCAGAACGGACAGCAGAGCCTCGGGAACACCCACCCGCCGCCGCACACGTGACACGCCAGCCGGCGCTGGCCGCTCTCCGTCACGTCGGCGAACCCCGGGGGCGCGCCGCAGAACGGGCAGACGCCGAGCGCCCATCGGCCGTCCTTGAGATGCGACCGGCACTCGGCGAAATAGGCTTCGAGCGCGGGACGGAGCGCGCCACACGCGAGAGCGCCCAGGACTTCCCCGGGAACTCCGAGGCGTTCTTCGATCCAGGCCGCGCCCAGCCGCCCCTTGCCGGGGAACAGCTCGACGGGGCCGATCTCACCGGCGTCCCAGGCCTGGACGAACCGACGGACGGCCTCTCCGTGCCTGCCAACCGCGGCGAGGACGTCGAGGCACGACCCGAGGGCGCCTTCGACGTCCTCCGGCCGGAGGGATGGCGGACTCTCCGGGAGGAGCGGAAGGTCCCGCTTCCAGCGCGCCTCGCACTCCTCGGCCGTCCACCGGAGCGGGTGAAGCCCCTCGATGGACCCCCGGGCCCACGACTCCAGCAGCGGACCGTAGAGCGCCAACGGCTCGCGAAAGCCGGGGCGACGGCGCAGGAGATCGTCCCACTCCTCGAGCAGTCTCACGTCGCTCAACCCCGCCCCCGAAACACCAGGGGCCCCGCGAGCCGGGGCCCCTGGCGCGGTCGTCGCTGCGAGCGGCTCAGGTGGCCTGCCCCGCCGCGATGATCACGTACTTGACGAGGAACCCGCCCACCAGGATCAACGCCGAGACGAGCGCCGTCATCCCCGGCGCCGCCTTCCTGGGGGACATCTGGAGCACGAGCGGGACCACGATCCCCACGAGGACCGCGCCGAGCCAGAAGGTGACGCTGTAGGGGCCCGCGACGAGCTGCGCCAGGGCCCGGGCGATCCCGGCCGAGCCCGCCAACCAGACCGTGATGACGAAGAGCAGCAGCGCCGCGAGCTGGAGGCTCAGCGCGAACGCCGTGAACCGCCTGAGGGCCGACAGCGACTCGCGCGCCCGGCCGCCGAACAGGCTCAGGATCAGCGCGATCGCCGCGCCCCCGGTGGACGCGCCCACGACGAGGAAGAGGGCGCCGAGCCAGTGCGCGCTGATGAACAGCGGTCGCGCGGTGGCGCCGAGCAGCACCCCGGGATACGCCGCGATGAAGAAGCCGAACAAGCCCCCGACCACGCCGACGACCACCCGGAGCCTCTTCATGCTCCGGCCGCCCCGGTCCTCGAGGAAGACGTCGAGCGCGGCGAGAAACGCGAAGAAGCTGAAGCCGAGGAGCCCCCACGCGCCGACGCTCATCGGCGAGAAGGGCTTGAGATGGAACGGCCCGACCGTGATCGCGTCCATCCCGATCTCGACCGAGGGCTTGGACACCATGAGCATGTGGAGAAACCGCGTTGGGAGCCCGAGGTCGAGGATCAGGAAGAGCGGGCCCGGCAGGATCGCGAGGAACGCGACGTAGTAGCCGATGCGCACGACGTCGCGGTGGCGCTCGCCGCCGAGCAGGTTGGCGACCGTGGCGATCACGAACGCTCCGCCCGCCAGGCCCCCGAGGAAGAAATAGAGATCGATCAGGAGCGGCCAGTCCGCGCTCTTCAGGAGACCGGGCTCCATCAGTCGCCCTCCTTCGCGCCCCGGCCCCTGAACGCCAGCAGCGCGCCGAGGCCCACGACCAGCGCCGAGCCGATGGACAGCAGCGAGTCGGCGATGACGTTCCGCTGCGGCAGCTTCGGCTTCTCGGGCAGCCCGTACACCGACGGCTTGCCGAGCAGCAGGAAGAATGCGTTCAGGCCGCCGAGCGCGCCCGCCTTGTCCTCGCCGTAGAGCTGGGCGTCCTTGTAGCCGAGCTTCCTCAGCTCCTCGACCCGCTGCTTCGCCTTGACGGCGAGCTCGTCACGGAAGCCGAACTTGATCGACTCGGTCGGGCACGCCTTGGCGCACGCGGGGCCGAGGCCGTTGTGGATCCGGTCGTTGCAGAAGGTGCACTTCGTCGCGGTCCCCGTGTCGTGATTGAAGGCCACGACGCCGAACGGGCACGCCGACACGCAGTAGCGGCAGCCGTTGCAGATGTCCTGGTTGATGTTCACCGTCCCGTACTCGGTCCGGTAGATCGCGCCGGTCGGGCACGCCTCAAGACAGCCGGCCTGCGCGCAGTGCTTGCAGACGTCGGACATCATGTGCCACTGCTTCATCTGCCCCTTGGCGTCGGTCTCCTCGAAGAACCGCACGAGGCGGTAGCTCTTGTCGGTGAAGTGCGGGTGGTTCTGGTAGGAGCCCGTCCACTCGGGCTCTTCGGGCGCGAGCTGGTTCCACTGCTTGCAGGCGACCTGGCAGGCGCGGCAGCCGATGCACAGCGAGACGTCCGTGAACATCGCGAGCGTGCGCGCCATGGCTACGCCACCCCCTTCCGGACGTTACAGAGGAGCGCCTTGGACTCCTGGATGAACGTCGTGGGGTCTCCGAGGCTCGCGACCAGGTCGTTCGTGATGTCGCCCCGCGCGGACCTCATCACGCCCTGGTAGCCCCAGTGCCAGGGGATGCCGACCTGGTAGACCTTCTTGCCGTTGATGACGAACGGCTTGATCCGCTCGGTGACGAGGGCCTGCACCTTGATCGCGGCCCGCGGCGTCTCCACCGTGATCATGTCGCCGTTCTGGATCCCCAGCTCCTTCGCCATCTCGGACCCGATCTCCGCGAAGTGGCCGAAGAACAGCTCGGAGAGCCACGGCACGTGGCGCGACATGCCGGCGGCGTGGTGCTCCGTGAGCCGATAGGTGGTCAGGATGTAGGGATACTTGTCCGGCGTCCCGAGCTTGTTCAGGTCGCCGATGTCGTACACCTTCGCCACCGGGTTGTTGTTGACCTTCGACAGGAGGTTCTTCGTCGGCGACTCGAACGGCTCGTAGTGCTCGGGGAAGGGGCCGTCCAACACCGAGGCGAAGAACTGCCCCTTGCCGTGGGGATTCATGATGAACGCGTCGACGCCGCCGATGCCCTTGAACGGGCCCTCCTTCTGCCGGGGCGCGTCGGGCGCCATGGTCCCCGGGAAGTCGGGCACGTCGTTGCCGACCCACTTCTTCTGCTCGGCGTCCCACCAGATGAGCTTCTTCTTCTCGCTCCACGGCTTGCCGGCGGCGTTGGCCGATGCGCGGTTGTAGAGGATCCGCCGGTTCGCGGGCCACACGAAGCCCCAGCCGTGGGCCAGGTAGTCCCCGCCCTTGGGCTTCTCGCGGCGCAGCGCGAGGTTCTTGCCCTCTTCGGGATAGATCCCGCTGTAGATCCAGTTGCCGCAGGCGGTGAGCCCGTCGTCCCGCAGGACCGCGAACGTCTTGACGGGCTCGCCCTGCTTGTATTGGAGCTTGCCGTCCTTGTCCGTGATGTCGGCGGTCGCGTAGCCGTTGCACTCCTTGAGGACCAGCTCCATGGTGGGCTCCTGCTTGGGCCCCTGGGGCTGGTAATCCCACACGAGATCGAGGACCGGGCGGTCCTTCTTCGCCTTCGACCCCTTGTAGAGCGCCTTCAGCCGGTTGCCGAGGTCGACGATGAAGGCCGCGTCCGAGCGCGCGTCGCCGGGCGGCTCGACCGCCTTCACGTGCCACTGGGCCATCCGCATCGTGTTGGTGATCGACCCGTCCTTTTCCGCGGCGGGCGCGCCGGGGATGAAGAAGACCTCGACCTGCGACGACTTCGGATCGACCCCCGGCTCTTTCCAGACCGCCGCGGTGTCGGTCTCGAAGAGATCGACCACCACGAGCCAGTCCAGACTGCGCACGGCCTGCCGCGACATCTTCGCGTTGGGGGTGTCCACCGCCGGGTTCTGGCCCATGACGATGAACCCCTTGACCTTCTTCTGCAGCATCCCGACGATGAAGTGCTGGTGCGAGTAGGCGTCCGCCTTCTCGCGCTTGGGCAGGTAGTCGTAGGCGAAGTCGTTCTCCTTCGTCGCGGCCGGCCCCCACCAGGCCTTGAGCAGGCTCACGACGAACTTCGGGTTGTTGACCCAGTAGCCCCCCTTCGGCGTGGTCTTCTCGAGGTACTCCATGAGCGACTGATGCGGCCCCTGCAGGGGCTCCGCCGGATAGCCGGGCAGCATGTGGTAGAGGGTCCCGAAGTCCGTCGCGCCCTGGACGTTCGAGTGGCCGCGGAGCGCGACCACACCGCCCCCGGGACGACCGATGTTCCCGAGAATCAGCTGGAGCATGCAGAGCGCGCGGATCTGCTGCACGCCGTTGGTCGACTGGTTGAGCTGCAGCGCATAGGAGACCGTCGCCGTCTTGTCGGGCCCGGAGGCCGAGCAGTAGATGTCGGCCACCTTCAGGAACAGGGCCTTGTTGATCCCGCAGACCCGCTCCACCATCTCCGCCGTGTAGCGCGCGTAGTGGCGGCGCAGGTACTGGAAGACACAGTGGGGGTCGCGGAGCGTCGTGTCCTGCCTGGGATACCCGTCCGCGTCGAGCTGATACTTCCATGACGACTGGTCGTAGCTCCGCTTGGCCCGGTCGTAGCCGCTGAAGAGCCCGTCGAGGTCCGCCGGGGTCTTGAAGCTCGGATCGAGGAGGAGCGGCGCGTTCGTGAAGGCCACGACGTAGTCGTGGAAGTACTTCTTCTTCTCGATCGCGTAGCGGATCAGCGCGCCGAAGAAGACGATGTTCGTGCCCGAACGGATCGGCACGTGGATGTCCGCCGTCGCGGAGGTCCGGGTGAACCGCGGGTCGACGTGGATGATCTTCGCGCCGCGCTCCTTGGCCTTCATCACCCACTTGTAGCTGACCGGGTGGCACTCGGCCCAGTTCGACGTCGGCATGATGACGTCGGCGTACTGGACGTCGATCAGGTTGGTGGTCATCGCGCCGCGGCCGAAGGTCGCGCCGAGCGCGGGCACGGTGGCGGAGTGGCAGAGGCGCGCGGAGTTCTCGAGGTTCACCAGGCCCAAGCCGCGCGAGAGCTTGGCGATCAGGTAGTTCTCCTCGTTGTCGAGGACGGAGGAGCCGAGCCAGGCGATACCCTCGCACCGGTTGACGGTGACGGTCTTGTCGCCCACCTTCGCGGTCTCCACGAAGGTCTCGTCGCGGGTCTTCCTCACCCGCTTGGCGATCTCGGCCATCATCCAGTCGAGCGGCTTCTCCTCCCACGTGTCGCTCCCGGGCGCGCGGTACAGGCACTTGCTGATGCGACGCTCGTTGAGCGAGAGCTGGTAGGTCGACGAGCCCTTCGGACAGAGCGCGCCCTCGGTGTGGGGCGCGTCCGGATCACCCTCGATATCGACGATCTTGCCGTCCCGGACGTAGATGAGCTGCGCGCACCCGACGGCGCAGTACGGACAGACGCCAGGAACCGCCTTGGCCTCCTTGATCCGCAGCGACGTCGCGGCGGCCTCCACGGGACTCAGATCGATCGCCCCGGACGCGGCCGCGGTCGAGGCCGTGGCCACGCCGTATCTCAGGAAGTCGCGTCGCGACAGACTCATGGCGACACTCCTCTGTGATGACAGGATTGGACGGTCCGATCGGACCAGGTCGCCGGCCCGCCCTACACCTCAGGGCTCGCCAGCTCATCCCACGCCCGGCGCAGCACGACGATCCTCGTGAGGCGCCCGCTCGCGGGCTCGACCTTGATGATGTCTCCGGGGTTCAGTGCGTCGAGGCCCGCGCTGCTATTCTCGTCCGTGACGACGAGCGTCTCCGACGAACACGAGAGCTCGGTGCACGCGCCGGCCTCACCCCTGACACGCAGGCGGCCCTCGGCACGGTTCACTTCGACGACCATCAGGCGGGAACGCTGAATATGCTCGGCGAGGCTTTGCGTCATGCTGAAGCCTCCTCGAAGTCAAGTCGGTCGGAATCTTCCGGAAATACTACGGAACTGGTCTGACCAGCGTCAAGCCGCAGCGCGTCTAATCGGATGGGTCCGGAAGGGGGAGCTCGCCCGGGTCGGCCGGCGCGGACCCGTCCGGCGCCTCAGCCGGGGGAGCGTAGCGCATGAGGCACTCGTCCAGGAGCCGCTTCGCGTCGCCCAGCCGTCCGGCCCGAAGGGACTCCACGATCTCCCGCCGTGTGGCCAGGCTCACGACGGGCCCGTTCGTGAGGGGGTTGTAGTAGCGGCCGAGCTCGAGGAGCGAACGGTCGACGAACCCGACGTCCGACAGGCTCGCCTCGATCCGGCGGAAGAGATCGAGCGCGGGGTCGTCCCGCCGCCGCGACCGGAGGCCGCGGCGGAGCGCCTGGTACTTCGCCTCGAGCGAGGACTCGTCACTCATGCGCGTCTCGGCCGCCGCATGCCGCCCGACCGCGTCAGCGGCGCGCCGCGACGGCCCCGCCACCCAGGAGAACCGCGTCGCCGGCGTAAAGGTTCAGGCTGTCTGGCCTGACGTAGCCGCAGACCGTGATGTTGAGCTGCTCGGCCAGGGCGACGGCCATCTCGGTCGGCGAGGTGCGGGAGGCGACGACCGGCACCCCCATGCGCGCCGCCTTCAGGAGCATCTCGGACGAGACGCGACCGGTCGAGAGCAGGATGCGGTCCTCGCTCGGGATCCCGCGCGCGAGCGCCTCGCCCTTCACCTTGTCCACCGCGTTGTGGCGCCCCACGTCCTCGGCGACGACCAGCAAGCGCTCGGCGTCGCCGAGCGCCGCGCCGTGGATGCCCCGTGACTCCCGGTAGTGCACGGCCGCCGCGAAGAGGTCCTTCATCCGCGCCGAGAGCGCCTCCGGCGCCACGCGCAGCGACGACGCGAGCCGGGGGAAGAGCCGGTGGTCGATGCGGAACGTGATCCCGCCCCCGCAGCCCGAGGTCAGGATGCGCTCGGTCGGGAGCGTGACGGGACGCGCGAGGGTCACGTCGGCCCGGCCGTCCACCGGCGAGACCTCGAGCCGCACGATCTCGTCGAGGGCGTCGATCACCTTCTCCATCCACAGGTAGCCGACGACGAGCGCGTCGAGCTTGATCGGCGTGCAGAGCAGCGTGAGGAACTTCTCGCCGTTGACGTACACGGTCAGCGGCTGCTCGCGCACCACCTCGCCGACGACCTCGTCGGCGCGACCGCGGTGGACCCTGACGTATGTGCGCATGCGCGATCTCGCCCGCGATTCTAGCGCGGATAGATGACCCGGACCAGCGCGAGGCCGTGCGCCGGCGCCGTCGCGCCGGCCAGGCGGCGGTCGCGCGAGGCGAGGACCTTCGCGAGCCACTCCGGGTCGCGCGCCCCCCGTCCGACGGCGACGGCGCTGCCCACGATCGTGCGTGCCATGTGATGGAGGAACCGGTCCGCCGAGAGCAGCAGGGCGACGCGGCTGCGGCGACGGACGACGTGGACCGCCCGCACGCGGCAGACCGGGTCCTTCTGTCGCCCGGGCGCGGCGCAGAAGGCGCCGAAGTCGTGCCGGCCGGCGAGGTGCGCGAGGGCCCGGCGCATCGGAGCCACGTCGAGCGTCCCGGGAACGTGCCAGGCGTAGCGGCGGAGGAGCGGATCGGCCACGGGCCCGGTGTCCAGGAGGTACGCGTAGCGCTTGCCGAGGGCGGCGCGGCGCGCGTCAAACGCGGCCGGCGCCGGGCATGCCTCGAGGACGCGGATGTCGCGCGGGAGCCGCGCGTTGAGCGCGCCGAGCACCGCGTCCGCCGCGAGGGCCGCGGACGTCGTCAGCGAGGCCGTCTGGCGCAGGGCGTGCACGCCCGCGTCGGTCCGCGAGGCGCCGACGACGCGCGCGGCCGCGTCGAACGCGCGCGCCGCGCGGAGCAGCGCGCCCTGGACGGTCGGGCCCGCGGCCTGGACCTGCCAGCCGCGGTAGTCGGTGCCGTCATAGGCCAGCACCAGGCGGAAGACGGACCGGGGTGCTAGCGTGGCGGCGCGCGGTGGCGGCCCGCCCGGGTCGGCACCAGCGTGAGCCAGACGATCGCCACCAGGATGAAGAGCAGGATGTCCACCACGACGCCGGCGCTGACGCCGCCCAGGACCTCGGGCACGCCATGACGGCTGAGCCAGTCCTGACGCTCGAAGTCCTTCGGCTCGTAGTAGGCCGGCGCGTAGCCTCCGAGCGCGTCGATGTAGTGCACGACCCGCGGCACGGCGACGTAGGCGACGACGACGATCGTGAGGATGACGGCCAGGTGGAACCGCTCGTGGTACCCGAAGTGGCGATGGTAATAGCTTCGGAGCGACATCATGCACCGCGCCCTCCGCGCGGGTTGGACCTGGGCCTACCCCAGCACCAGCTCAGCGATCTGCACCGCATTCGTGGCCGCGCCCTTCCGCAGCTGGTCGCCGACCACCCAGAAGCAGAGGCCGTTCGCGCTCGAGAGATCCTCGCGGACCCTCCCGACGAAGCAGTCGTCCTGGCCCTCGACCTCGATCGGCATCGGGTAGCGGTGCTGCGCCGGCTCGTCCCAGAGGCGGAGTCCGGGGAACCGCTCGAACAGCGCGCGCGCCTGCTCGGGGGTGATCCTGGTCTCGGTCTCGACGGTGACGGCGACCGAGTGGCAGGTGAACACCGGCACCCGCACGGTCGTCGGCGTGATGGCGAGGTCCGGCGCCTCGAGGATCTTGCGCGTCTCGTTGACCAGCTTCATCTCCTCCCCGGTGTAGCCGTTCGGTCCGAACGCGTCGATCGCGGGGATGAGGTTGAAGGCGATCCGGTGCTCGAAGTGGCGTGGCGTCATCGCCTCGCCGCGCGCCCACGCGAGCGTCTGCTCCCGGAGGTCCGCGATCCCGTTCACGCCGGCGCCCGACACCGCCTGGTAGCTCGTCGCGATCACGCGGCGGAGCCGGCCGGCGTCGTGCAACGGCTTCAGCGGCATCACGGTGACGATCGTCGTGCAGTTCGGGCACGCGAGGATGCCGCGATGGGTCTTCGCCGCGTGAGGGTTGATCTCGGGCACCACGAGCGGGACGTGCGGGTCCATCCGGAAGGCGTTCGACTTGTCGACGACCGTCGCGCCCGCCTGGACGAGCAGGGGCGCGTACTGCTTCGACTGGGCCGAGCCCGCCGAGCAGAAGGCGATCTCGACGCCCTTGAACGCAGCCGGCTCGAGCCGCTGGACGCGGACCGGCTCGCCGCGGAAGGTCACCGTCTTGCCGACGGAGCGCTCCGACGCGAACGCGCGCAGCTCGCGCACCGGGAACTTCCGCTCCTCGAGAACGCGGAGCGTCGTCTGGCCCGCTGCGCCCGTCGCGCCGACCACCGCGACCGTCACGCCCGACGCCATCAGTACTGCGCCTCCAGCGCCTTCACGATCAGGTCCCCCATCTCCCGCGTGCCCGCGGTCTTCGTCCCCCGCGGGGCGATGTCGGCCGTGCGGTGGCCCTGCTCGAGGACCGCGAGCACCGCCCGCTCGACCCGGTCGGCGTCCTTCTCCATGCCGAGCGAGTACCGGAGCAGCATCGCCGCCGAGAGGATCGCCGCGATCGGGTTCGCGATCCCCTTCCCCGCGATGTCCGGCGCCGTCCCGTGGACCGGCTCGTAGAGGCCCACGGCCCCGCCGAGCGACGCCGACGGCAGCATCCCCATGGAGCCCGCGAGGATCGCCGCCTCATCTGACAAAATATCACCGAAGGTGTTCTCGGTCACAATCGTGTCGAACTGGGTCGGCCGGCGCACGAGCGCCATCGCGCAGTTGTCCACCAGCACGTGCTCGAGCGCGACGTCAGGATAGTCTTTTCCCACGCGCGTCACGACCTCCCGCCAGAGCTGCGAGACGACCAGCACGTTCACCTTGTCCACGGAGGCGAGGCGCTTCCGGCGCTTGCGCGCCACCTCGAAGCCGATCCGCGCGATCCGCTCGATCTCGCGCGAGGTGTAGGCCATCGTGTTGATCGCGCGGGCGCTGCCGTCGGCGAAGCGCTCCACGCCTCGGGGCTCGCCGAAGTAGAGCCCCCCGGTGAGCTCGCGGATCACCATGAGGTCGGTGCCCTCGACGACCGAGCGCTTGAGCGGCGACGCGTCCACGAGCATCGGGAAGCACTTCGCGGGGCGCAGGTTCGCATAGAGGTCGAGCTCCTTGCGCAGGGCGAGGAGCCCCCGCTCGGGCCGCTTCTCGTGCGCGACGTCGTCCCACCGGGGGCCGCCGACCGCGCCGAAGAGGATCGCGTTGGAGGCGCGGCACAGCTCGAGCGCGCCGGGCGCCAGCGGGCCGCCGGTCGCGTCGATCGCGGCGCCGCCGACGAGCGCCTCCTCGAACTCGAAGCCGGCGCCGGCGCCCTTGCCGACCGCCCGGAGGACGCGGACGGCCTCCGGCGTCACCTCCTGCCCGATGCCGTCCCCGGGCAGCACCGCGATCTTGTGGGTCGCCATCGATCTACGGCCCGATTTCCTTGATCCGCTGGACGGCGGGCTGCGCGACGCGGTTCACCGCGGAGAGATAGGCGCGCGCGCTCGCCTCGATCACGTCGGTCGAGGCGCCCTTGCCCGACACGACCGTCCCGTCGAAGTCCACCTTCATCGCCACCTCGCCGATCGCGTCCTTGCCCGAGGTCGCCGCGCGCAGCGAGTAGTCCAGGAGCCGGCCCTTCAGCCCGGTGATCGCGTCGATCGCCACGAGCACCGCGTCGACCGGGCCGTCGCCGACCCCCGAGTCCTGGAAGACCTGCCCGTCCTTCTTGAGCCTGAGCGTCGCCGACGGCACGACGCCGGTGCCGCTGATCACGTGCAGGTAGTCGAGCTCGTAGCCGCGGACCTGCTGCGTCACCTCGTCGGTGACGATCGCCACCAGGTCCTCGTCGTAGATCTCCTTCTTCCGGTCGGCGAGGGCCTTGAACGTCTTGAACGCGCGGTCGAGGTCGGGCCCCGAGAGGTCGAAGCCGAGGTCCTTGAGCCGGGCCGACAGCGCGTGGCGGCCCGAGTGCTTGCCGAGGACGAGCTTGTTCGACGGCCGCCCGATGTCCTCGGGCCGCATGATCTCGTACGTGAGCTTCTCCTTGATCACGCCGTCCTGGTGGATCCCCGCCTCGTGGGCGAACGCGTTCTCACCGACGACAGCCTTGTTCGGCTGGACGTGGATGCCCGTGATGTGCGAGAGGAGCCGCGACGTCTTGAAGATCTCCTCGGTCTTGACCCGCGACTCGACGCCGAAGAAGTCCTTCCGCGTCCGGAGCGCCATCACGATCTCCTCGAGGGACGCGTTCCCCGCGCGCTCGCCGATCCCGTTGATGGTGCACTCGATCTGCCGCGCGCCGCTCATCACCGCCGTCAGCGAGTTGGCGACGGCCTGGCCGAGGTCGTTGTGGCAGTGGACGGAGAGGACGACCTTGTCGATCCCCTGCACGCGCTCCCGGATCCGCGTGATCCGCTCCCCCCACTCCTTCGGGATCGCGTAGCCGACCGTATCGGGGATGTTGATCGTCGTCGCGCCCGCCTCGATCACCGCCGAGAGCACGTCGCACATGTAGTCGAAGTCCGAGCGCGACGCGTCCTCGGGCGAGAACTCGACGTCCTCGCAGTAGCCGCGGGCGTGCTTCACCGCCTCGACGGACGCCTTCAGCACCTCGGCCCGCGACTTCCGGAGCTTGTACTTCAGGTGGATGTCGGAGGTCGCCACGAAGGTGTGGAGCCGCGGCTTCCGCGCGTGCCGCACCGCCTCCCAGCAGCGGTCGATGTCGCCGAGGCCGACGCGCGACAGGCCGCAGATGGACGGTGCTCCCTCCAGCGTGCCGACCTGCCTGGCGACCTCGCGGGTCGCCTCGAAGTCCTCGTCCGAGGAGATCGGGAACCCGGCCTCGATGACGTCGACTTGAAGTCGGGCCAGCTGGCGGGCCATCTCGAGCTTCTCCATCGTGTTCATCGAAAAGCCCGGCGACTGCTCGCCGTCCCGCAAGGTCGTGTCGAAGATGATGACGCGATCCATGTGACCCTCCTGATTCACGGAAGTTCTTTCGCGGCCTGCTCGGCCGGCGCGGCCGCGGGCGCGCGGCCCACGAGCAGTCTCCGGATGGGCCCCGACAGCGCGTAGCCGACGAAGATGAGGAACAGGAAGAGCTCGTAGCGCGTGAGGACGATCATGACGCCCAGGACGACCACCAGCAGCGTCTGGATCGGCCGGCGGCGCGCGAAGTCGAGCTCCTTGAAGCTCCAGTAGCGGAACGTGGACACCATCAAGAGCGCCACGAGGTACGTGCCGACGGCGATCGAGAGCAGGATCGGGCGCGTCGCGGGCGCGCCCTGCAGCAGGAGCACCGCGGCGCAGACGACGCCGGCCGCCGCCGGCGTCGAGAGGCCGACGAAGTACCGGCGGTCCACCGTGCCCGTGTGGATGTTGAAGCGCGCGAGACGGAGCGCGCCGCAGATCACGAAGAGGAAGGCGCCGAACCACGCCGGGCGCGCGAGCGTGGACAGCGCGAAGGAGTAGATCAGGAAGGCCGGCGCGACACAGAACGAGACCACGTCGGCCAGCGAGTCGAACTCCACGCCGAACTGGCTCGTCGCCTTCATGAGGCGCGCCACCCGGCCGTCGAGGAGGTCCATGACCATCGCCGCGAAGATCGCGAACGCGGCCTCCGCGTAGCGGTTCTCGACGGTCAGCAGCAGCGCGAAGAACCCGCCGACCAGGTTGGCGGTCGTGAGGAGACTCGGGAGCAGGAAGATGCCCCGCCGCCGCTTCTCCCGGAGGTCGTGCCAGCGCCGCCGCCTGAAGCCCTTGACCCCGTGCCGCCGGATCAT
>DATFVL010000317.1 GCA_035260325.1 Candidatus Methylomirabilota bacterium
CCATACGGGCCACGATATCGACGTCTGCGGTCCAGCCGACCCCCAGAAGCAACGGTTCCGGGGAGGTGCCCCCGCCCCGCGCGTCCGTCGACGGACTTCTGACTCAGGACACTAGGGCGGCTCAGCCGCGCGTGGCGGCCGCGGGCTCGGGGACGTCGAGGGTCGTCACGCGGCGCAGCTCGCGGCGGTATGTCGTGTCGTCGAACGGGCAGGCGCGATGCATCGTGGCGCGGTTGTCCCAGATCACGAGGTCGCCGACGCGCCAGGCGTGACGGTAGACGAGCTCCGGCCGGGTCGCGTGCTCCATCAGGTCCCGCAGGAGGAGCCGCCCCTCGGGGACCGGCCAGTCGAGGATCCGCGACGCGTGCGACGCGAGGTAGAGCGACCGGCGCCCCGAGCGCGGGAGCGTGCGGACGAGCGGGTGGACGGCGCCCGGGAGCTTCTCCTGCTCCTCCGCGGAGAACTCGAACCCGAGCGTCTGGCGCGAGTGGGCGATCGAGTGGTGGACGCGCAGGCCCTCGAGGCGCGCCTTCGTCTCGTCGGGCAGCGTGTCGTACGCGGAGCGCATGTCGGCGAACTCGGTGTCCGCCGCGACGGCGGGGACGACCTTGGCCGAGAGCATCGAGTACCGTCCGGGCGGGTCCACGAACGACGCGTCGGTGTGCCAGAGGCGATTGCCGAGCGTGTACATGCGGCGGCGGTCCGTCGATCCCAGGATGCCGCCGTCCGCCGCGACGTTCGAGATGTCGGAGAGCGCCTCGTCGCCGAGGCGGTTCTTGCCGAGGGCGGCGCTGCCCGTCCGCGTGTGGAGCTGGCCGTCGAGCCGCTGGGCGAACGCGAGCTGCTCGTCGTCGGTGAACGGCTGGTCGCGGAACACGAGGATGGCGTGCTCGTCCATCCCCGCGCGGATCTCGGCGAGCGTCTCTCCGTCGTGAGCCCGGCGGAGATCGACCGGGCCGATCTCGGCGACGAAGCGCGGGTGCAGCCGTCGGAACGTCAGGGCCATGCGGGCGCCTCCTCTGAACGGCTATTATGCCCCGAAAGCCCGGCGGCACGCGGCGGCGCCGATCGAGTATCCTCGGGACCACACGGGAGGACGCCATGGCACGGGTGACGGGACTCGGACACGTCGGGATCTACGTGCGCGACCTCGAGCGGATGGTCGCCTTCTACCGGGACGTCCTGGGCATGCGGGTCACCAAGCAGAACTGGCGCGCCGGTGTGGTTTTCCTGAGCGCGGACCCGGAGGCCGTGGACCACGAGATCGCGCTCATGCGGGGACGACCCTCCGCGGACGATCCCCACCTGATCCAGCAGATCTCGATGCGGGTCGCCACGCTCGACGATCTCCGCGCCTTCCACCGGCGCCTGGTCGCCGAGGGCTACCGGATCGACGCCGTCGTCAACCACGCCAGCGCCATCGGCTGCTATTTCTTCGATCCCGAGGGCAACCGCACCGAAGTGTTCTGGGTGACGGGCCGGCCGAGCTGGGTGCCCGTCGCGAACCCGATCGACATCGAGCAACCCGACGACGCGATTCTCGGCGAGGTGGATCGACTCTGGCAGAAGGTCCGGCACGTGCCCGTCGGCGGTGTGATGGACGACGCACCGGAAACGCTCGAAATCGCGACGCGGGACTGAAAGGAGACGGCCATGGCGCTGAAACTCACTCGTCGTCGGTTCCTGATCGGCACGGGAGCGGTGGCCGCGATGCCGGCGCCCGCGTTTGCGCAGCAGAAGCCGGTCAAGATCGGCCTCCTCACCGTGAAGACCGGGCCGCTCGCAGCGGGCGGCATCCAGATGGAGCAAGGCACCACCCGCTTCCTCAAGGATCGGAACTACACGCTCGCCGGCCGCAAGGTCGAGCTCGTCGTCGCCGACACCGGCGGCAATCCCGCGGGCACCAAGACGAAGACGCAAGAGCTCGTCGAGCGCGACGGGGTCGACATGATCTTCGGTCCGCTCGCCGCGTTCGAGCTGCTCGCGATCACCGACTATGCCGCGGCCGCGAAGATGCCGATCCTCTCACTCGCCGCGGCGGAGGACATGACGCAGCGCCGGCCCAACCCCTATTTCGTCCGGGCCTCCGGCACTTCGGCGCAGTACCTGCACCCCCTGGCCGACTACGCGGCGAAGGAGCTGAAGTACAAGCGCATCATCACGCTCGCCGACGACTTCGCGTTCGGTCACGAGCAGATGGGTGGCTTCCAGCGCGTGTTCGAGGACGCGGGCGGCCGGATCGTGAAGAAGCTGTGGCCGCCGCTCACGACCCCGGACTACACGCCGTACATCGCGCAGATCAGCGGCGCCGAGGCCGTCATGCAGGGATTCGCGGGATCGAATCCGTTGAAGTTCATGAAGCAGTACCGCGATGCGGGACTCAAGCTCCCGGTCCTCGCCGGCGCGCCGGCCGGCGACGATGCGCTCCTGAAGTCGTTCGGCGACGAGGCGGTCGGAATGATCTCGTCGAACTTCTATACGAACGACCTCGACACTCCGAGCAACAAGCGGCTCATCGACGGGATGGTGCGTGACTACGGCAACGTCCCGGGCACCTACTCCGCCGGTCTCTACATCAACGGGATGGTCGCGGAAGCGGCGCTCGAGAAGACGGGCGGCAAGACCGACGACCGGGAAGCGTTCGTCCAGGCGCTGCGCTCGGTGTCCCTCATCGACACGCCACGCGGACCGTTCACGTTCGACCACTTCGGCAACGTCGTCGGCAACTTCTATATCCGGCGCTGCGAGAAGAAGGGCGACAAGCTGGTCAACACCACGATCAAGACGTATACGAGGGTCAGTCAGTTCTGGACGTACGACGAAAAGTGGTTCCTCTCGCAACCGGTGTATTCGCGCGACTATCCGCCGCTTCGCTCGTGAGGGGGCGACTCACAGGCGCGCCTTTCGGCGCGACGGCCCCCTCCAGGACCTCCCCCAGGATAGGATTGCGGCGGCAAAGCCGCCGCTCGAATCGGACGCGATGAGCCTGTGGCTGGTGCTCGCCGTCAACAGCGTCACGCTCGGCGGCCTCCTCTTTCTCCTGTCCGCCGGCTTCTCGCTGATCTTCGGGTTGATGAAGATCCCGAATCTGACCCACGGCTCGTTCTTCATGCTCGGCGCGTATCTCGCGACGACCCTGATCGCGCACGGCTTCGATTTCTGGACGGCGGCGGTCGTCGGCGGGCTCGGCGTGGCCGCGTTCGGCGGCATCGTCGAGCGGTTCATCCTGCGCCGGCTGCCGGGCGCCGAGCTCGCGCAGGTGCTGGTGACCCTGGGCCTCTCGTTCATGATCGCGGACGTCTGTCTGATGGTGTGGACCGGCGATCCGATCCGGATCGACACGCCACCCGCGCTGCGCGGGGCGACGGCCTTCGCCGGCCTCGCGTTTCCGACGTATCGCCTCGCCATCAGCGGGATCGCCGTGATCTTCGCCGCCGTGCTCTGGGCGCTGCTCGATCGTACGCGCCTCGGGGCGATGATCCGCGCCGGCGTCGACGATCCCGCGATGGCGCGCGTCGTCGGCATCCGGGTCTCTCGCCTCTTCACGATCGTCTTCTGCCTCGGCGCGTGGCTCGCGGGATTCGCCGGCGTCATCGGCGGGCCGATCCTCTCCGTCTATCCCGGCCTCGATCAGGAGATGCTGCCGCTCGCGCTCGTCGTCGTGATCCTCGGCGGCAGCGGCTCGCTGCTCGGCTCGTTCGTCGGCAGCTTCGTCGTCGGCTTCCTCTACAACTTCGGCCAGGCGATGTTTCCGGAGCTCGCCTACGTCGTGCTCTTCCTGCCGATGCTCATCGTCCTGGTGGTGCGGCCGCAGGGACTCTTCGGGCGGCAGGCGATATGAAGCGCCTCGCGCTCGTCGTCGCGCTCGCGCTCGCCGCGACGGTGCCGCTGTGGGTCAGCGGCACCTATTACGTCAACATCGCCAGCCAGATCCTCTTCTACGCGATCTTCGCGCTCGGGATCAACGTCCTGGCCGGCTACGCGGGCCTCGTCACGCTCGGCCACGCCGGGCTGTTCGGCATCGCCGCGTACGCCGGCGCGCGAATCATGAACGCCGGCGCCGGCCACCTGGCCGTCGCGGCGGGGGCCCTGGCGGTGACGCTCGTCGCCGCGGCGGTCTTCGCGGCGCTGGCGCTGCGCGGCACCGGGCTCGGCTTCGTCATGATCACCGTGGCGCTCGGCCAGATCGTGTGGGGCGTCGCCTATCGCTGGATCAGCATCACCGGCGGCGACAACGGCATCTCCGTCAGGGGCCGGCCGAGCCCGCTCGGGCTCTCGCTCGCCGCGCCGACGGCGTTCTACTGGGCGACGCTCGTCGTGTTCCTCGTCGCTGTCGTCTCGATGGCGATCTTCGCCGCCTCGCCGTTCGGCGCGAGCGTGTGCGGCACCCGGGACCAGCCGCGGCGCATGAACGCCCTCGGCTACCACGTCTGGATGATCCGCTTCCTCGCCTTCGTCTTCTCGGGCTTCTGGAGCGGCGTCGCCGGGCTGCTCTTCCTCTACTACAACCAGTTCGTGAGCCCGCAGGCGGTCGCGCTCACCGCCTCGGCCGAAGCGCTGCTGATGGTGATCTCGGGCGGCACGGGGACGCTGCTCGGGCCGATCGCCGGCGCCGCGCTGGTCGTCATCATGAAGAACGTCGCGAGCGCCTACATCGAGCGCTGGAACTTCGTGCTCGGCGCGATCTTCGTCGTCATCGTCGTCTTCATGCCCGAGGGGCTGGTGCCGGGCACGGCGCGCCTCGGGCGCTGGGCGCTCGCGGCGGTACGCCCGCGCGCGGCGCCGCGACTGGGCGCGCCGGGCCCGGAAGACGCGTAGGATAGGGAAACGCATGGCCCTGCGATTCGGCGTCTTCGACCACATCGAGCCGGTGCCGGGGCTGCGGCTCGATCGGATCTATCGCGAGCGTCTCCTCCAGATCGAGCGCCTCGACGCGGCCGGCTTCTACGCCTATCACCTGGCCGAGCACCACACGCCCGCGATCCATAGTCTCGCGCCGTCCCAGAACGTGTTCCTGGGCGCGGTGGCCCAGCGCACGAGGCACCTGCGCTTCGGCCCCTGCGTCTACGTGCTGCCGCTGCACCATCCGCTCCGCCTGATCGAGGAGATCAGCATGCTCGACAATCTGAGCGGCGGACGCCTGGAGATCGGCGTGGGCCGCGGCGGCGTCATGGAGGCCTACTTCTGGGGCCAGGAGGCCGACCCCGAGACCAACTACGCGCGGTATCTCGAGACGCTGGCGATCATCCGCGAAGGGCTCAGCCACGACCGGCTCACGTATGCCGGCCGCTTCCACAGCTTCGAGGATCTCCCGATGTATCTGCGCCCGTTGCAGACGCCGTATCCACCGCTCTGGTACATGCGCAATCCCGTGACCGCGGCGATGGACGGGATGCACACCATCATCGTCGGCTCGCTCGACGGCCTCGCCGTCGCGGTCCCGCGCTACCGCGCCACCTGGGAGGAGCATCAGGGCGTGGGCGCCCTGACGGTGCAGGGGGACGCGCCGATGATCGGCCTCGTCGTCCACCTGGTGGTGGCGGAGACGGACGACGAGGCGATCAGGATCGCGACGCCGGCCTGGGAGAAGTATCGCTGGAACCTCGCCGCCCCGCGCCGGCTCGAGGCGGAGAAGCGCGGGCTCAGCCAGTTCATGTCGACCAAAGACGGCTCGTTCGGCTTCGTCGGAGACCGCCCCACGGGGTTGCCGACCCGGGAGCTACGGCGGGACATCGACGCCGAGCTCGAGCGCTTCGACCAGCAGGCGGGCCGGCCCCATCCCAACCGCCTGGGCGGCGTGGCCCTGGCCGGCTCCCCGGCGGCGGTGCGGGAATACATGGACGAGTACCTGGCGACCGGGGCCAACTACTTCGTCTGCTCCTTCCAGTGGGGCGATCTCACCCACGAGCACGCGATGCGATCCATCGAGCTCTTCACGGCGGAAGTGATGCCCCGGTACACGCCGCGGTCCGTCGCGGCGCGCGCGCATCCCGCGCCTGACGCCCGATGAAGATCGCCGTCAAGGCGCGGAACGGGGCGCGCGACTTCGAGTGCGCCGCCGGGGAGAAGATCCTCCACGCCGCGCTCCGGGGCGGGGTCGAGCTGTCCTACGAGTGCGCCACGGGCACGTGCGGCACGTGCAAGGCCCGGCTGGTGAGCGGACGCGTCGAGAGCGAGTGGCCCGCCGCGCCGGGCACGCGGTATCTCAAGGGCGAGGCCGAGCTGCTCACGTGCCAGAGCGTGGCCCTGGACGATTGCGCCCTCGAGGTCGCGGCGTTGAAGTCGCGCGAGCCGGACGCCCCCGTGCCGCGTGCCCTGGCGGGGACCGTGCGCGGGCGCCGGCCCCTGACGCACGACGTGGTCGCCTTCGACCTCGACCTCGACGGCGCGCTCGATTTCGCCGCCGGCCAGTTCGCCCTCCTCACCGTGCCGGGGATCGCCGGGGCGCGCGCCTACTCCATGGTCAACTTCGACCGGCGCGCCGAGCGGCTGTCGTTCGTGGTGAAGAAGAAGCCCGGCGGCGCCGTGAGCGAGTGGCTCTTCGGCGACGGGGTCGAGGGCGCCCGCCTCGGCGTCTTCGCGCCGCTCGGCCACGCGACGTTCCATCCCCCGGTGCCGAGGCACGTCCTCTGCGTCGCGGGGGGCAGCGGGATCGCCGGCATGATGTCGATCCTCTCGCTCGCCTGCCGGGAGGCTCACTTCGCCGGCTGGGACGGGCACGTCTTCTTCGGCGTCCGCACCGCGCGCGACGGCTTTTTTCTCGACGAGCTGGAGGCGTTCCGGGCGCGGTACCCGGCGCGGCTCTCCGTGACCGTCGCGCTCTCGGACGAGGACGTGCCGGCCTCGCTGCCCGCCGCCTATCCGGGATTCGCGTTCGCGCGGGGCCTCGTCCACGTCGTGGCCGGCGAGCGCATGGCGGGCCGCTTCGCCGACGTCCGCGCCTACGTCGCGGGGCCGCCCCCGATGGTCGACGCGTGCCTGCGCCTGCTGCTGCGCGAGGCGCGGCTGCCGCCCGCCGACATCCGCTACGACAAGTTCAGCTGAGCGAAAGGAGCGGCGATGGGCCAGTACGATCGGCACGTGTTCGTCTGCACGGGCGGCGAGACGTGCCCGACGCAGGGCGACGTCGAGAAGTTCGTCAAGGTCCTCCGCGACGGGGCGCGCCAGGCCGGCAAGCAGGCGGACGTGCGCATCAACAAGTCCGGCTGCTTCTCGCAGTGCGGCCACGGCCCGATGATCGTCGTCTATCCCGAGGACGTCTGGTACGCGGGCGTCCGGGAGTCGGACCTCCCGGAGATCCTCGCCTCGCACATCGTCGGCGGCCGGCCCGTCGAGCGTCTCCGCTACGCCCCCGGGGTGCCGGGGCCGAACACGATCGAGCCCGCGAAGCAGGACGCGGCGCCCGCGCCGCGCGAGCCCGCGTGGACGCGCGTGTGCGCGTCCGGCGACGTGCCGGCGAACGGCATGAAGGAGTTCGCCGTCGACGGCGTCGGCGTCCTCGTCGTCCACACCGGGGACGCGTTCGTCGCGTTCCAGGCGATGTGCCCCCACGAGGCGGTGCCCCTCGAGCAGGGCGTGCACGACGGCGCCGTCCTGACGTGCCTCGAGCACATGTGGCAGTTCGACGTCAGGACCGGCGCGCCGCTGGGCGACGCGCAGACGGCGCTCCGGGGGTATCGGCTGCAGGAGGAGCGGGGCGAGCTGTACGTCGGGCTCGACAGCTGAGCGCGCTGGCCGTCCGGGAGCTCGAGAAGTCGTTCGGCGGCCTGCGCGTGACCGCCGCCGTGAGCCTCGCCGTCGAGCCGGGCGAGCGCCGGCTCATCATCGGCCCGAACGGCGCCGGCAAGACGACGCTGTTCAACCTCATCACCGGCGAGCTCCGGCCCGACCGCGGCGCGATCACGCTCTTCGATCGCGACATCACCCGGGTGCCGAGCCGGCGGCGCCCGCACCTCGGCATCGGCCGCACCTACCAGATCATCACCCTCTTCCCGCACGAGACGCTGCTACGCAACGTCACGCTGTCCCTGCTCGGCCTGTCGCCCCTGCGCTGGAACCCCATCGTCAGGCTCGAGCGCCGGGAGGCGCTGATCGCGCGGGCGCGCGCGGTGCTGGCGCGGGTCGCGCTCGACCACCTCGCCGACCGGCCGCTCGCCCAGACCTCCTACGGCGAGCGCCGGCGCGTCGAGATCGCGATGGCGCTCGCCCAGAACCCGCGGGTGCTCCTGCTCGACGAGCCCTTCGCCGGGCTCTCGGTCGAGGAGCGGCGCGACGTGCTCCGGCTCGTCACGGGCATCCCGCGCGACGTGACGATCGTCATGATCGAGCACGACATGGACACGGCGCTCGACTTCGCCGAGCGCATCACCGTCCTGCACTTCGGCGAGGTCGTCGTCGAGGGCACGCGCGGCGAGGTGGTCGCCCACCCGCGCACGCGGGAGATCTACCTTGGCGAGTGACGCGCTCGTGCTCGACGGGATCGACGCCTTCTACGGCGACAGCCACGTGCTGCACGGCGTGTCGCTGCGTCTGCCGGAGGGCCGGCTGCTCGGCCTGCTCGGCCGCAACGGCGCCGGCAAGTCCACGTCCATGAACGTGACCGTCGGCCTCCTGCCCCCGCGGCGCGGCGTGGTCGCGGTCTACGGCCGCGCGGTCACGGGTCGCGCCCCCGAGGCCATCGCCGCGCACGGCGTCGCGCTCGTGCCGCAGGGGCGCCGGGTCTTCCGGAGCCTCACCGTGCGCGAGAACCTCGCGGTGGCCGCGCGCAGGCCGCGCGGCGGCCTGCCGATGCTGTGGACGCTCGACTCCGTCTACGCGATCTTCCCGCACCTCCGCCAGCGCCACGGGCAGCTCGCCGGCTCCCTCTCCGGCGGCGAGCAGCAGATGCTGGCGATCGGCCGCGCCCTGATGTCGAACCCGCGCGTGCTCCTGATGGACGAGCCGTCGGAGGGCCTGGCGCCGCAGATCGTCGCGGAGGTCATGGCGACCATCCGCCGCCTCAAGGCGCAGGGGCTCTCCATCGTGCTCGTCGAGCAGAACCCCAAGCTGGTGTTCGACGTCGCCGACGACATCGTCGTCCTCAACAGCGGCCGCGTCGTCGTCCAGGGATCCGTGGCGGAGCTCCGGACGAGCGGCGTGGACCTGCGCCAGCACCTGGGCATCTACTGACCGAAAGGAGATCCATGCGCTCCATCGACATCCACGCCCATCTGACCCCCCAGTGCTTCTGGCGCGCGACGGAGAACGGCGGCGACTGGCACACCATCACGCGCGAGAAGGATGCGCGGGGCGCGGCGGTCGCCATCGTCGGCGGCCAGCGGCACCCGCTGCCGCCGCGCGCCAGGTGGACGCCGGAGGAGCGCCTCGCCGACATGGATTCGCTCGGCGTGGACGTCCACGTCGTCTCGCCCTACGTCGGGTTCTACAACTACCACCTCGACACGGCACTCGCGGTCGCGACCGCCCGGGCCACGAACGACGAGATCGGCGACATGGCGCGCGCGTGGCCCCGGCGCTTCGCCGGGCTCGGCACGCTCCCCATGCAGGACGTGAAAGCGGCGATCGCCGAGCTCGAGCGGTGTATGACCCGGGTCGGCCTCAAGGGCGTGGAGATCAACGATCACATCAACGGCAAGACGCTCGAGGAGCCGGAGTTCCGGCCCTTCTGGAAGGCCGCGGAGCAGCTGGGCGCCCTGATCTTCTTCCACCAGGGCGGCGAGACGCTGGTGAGCGCGCGGAGCAGGCGCTATCACCTCCCGAACAGCATCGGCAACCTGGTCGACCGCGCGGTGACGTTCGCCACGCTGGTCCACGGCGGCGTCCTCGACGAGTGTCCGGATCTGAAGATCGTGCTCGGCCACGGCGGCGGGTACACGTGCTACGGGATCGGGCGCATGGACCACGGCTGGCAGGTGCGCGCCGAGGCGCGGGTCCACATCACGAAGCCCCCGAGCGCGTATCTGCGGCGTTTCTACTACGACTGCATCGTCTACACCGAGCCGGCCCTGCGCTACCTCATCGACGCGGTCGGCGTCGACCGGGTCGTGTTCGGGACCGACTGGCCCTACGACATGGCGCTCGACTGGCCCGTGTCCTGGATCCTCGCCATGACGAGCCTGTCGCGGGAGGAGAAAGAGGCGATCCTGTCGAAGAACGTGGAGCGCCTACTGGGCCTCTAGCCGGCGGGCCATCCAGTCCGCCATCAGCGGGCGCGCCTTGTAGGGGATGTTGTCGCAGACGTGGTTGCCCTCGGGGAAGACCACGAGCGTGGTCGGCCCGCCGGCCTCCTTGCGGATCCGCTCGGACTCCTCGACGGGGCACACCGTGTCGAGCCCGCTGTGGACGATGAGGAAGGGGCACGCGAGTCCCGGGAGGGCCCCGGCGAGCGTGAAGGCCCGGGCCCGCGCGCGCGCGGCCTCGTGGCTCGCGACGCCCAGCCCGAACCGCAGGGTGTCCTTGACGCTCGCCGGCAGCCGGTCCCAGATGCCGGCGAGGTCGTAGAAGCCGCCGATGCTGATGCAGGCGGAGAGCCGCCGCTCGAAGGACGCGGCGCGCGGCGCCGCGTAGCCGCCGAAGCTCCGTCCCCAGATGCCGAGATGTCTCGCGTCCACCTCCGGGCGCGTCGCGAGGACGTCGATCACGGCGCCCACCGGCTTCTCGAAATCGGGGCGGAGCTTCATCGCGGCCCACGTGAGACCCTGGCCCGGGCCGTCGTAGCTGAAGGTCGCCACGCCGCGCCGGAGGAACTCGTTCTCGAGCGTGTAGAACTCCTCCTTCGTGGAGTCGGCGCCGGGGTTGAGCAGCACGCACGGGGCGGGCCGGACGCCGCGCGGGACGCGCAGGTTCCCGGTGAAGGCGATGCCCTCGAACGGGACCTCGAGCTGCTGCGCGGGCGGCGACAGGTGCGGCATCGCCTTGCGATAGGCGTCGCGCTGGAGCTCCTGCACCCGGCGCTTCTCGGCGGGATCGTCGAAGAAGACGGACTGCCCGGTGTGGTAGTAGATCGCGGCCCGCACGAACGCCTCGCCCGCCGTGAGCGCGCGGCCCTCGCGCAGCGCCTCGTCACCGAGGCGCTCGTGCGCCCGCGCCATCGCGACCCATTCCGCGCACCAGTCCTCGAAGCGCCGGATCCGGCCGAGGACCGTCTGGGCGTCGTTGTAGTCCACGCCCGACGCGAGCAGGCGCGGATAGCGGAGCCGGATCGTCTCCTTCAGCAGATCGTCGGCCACGCGAGCGCTCCCGGGTCAGTCGCCGCGGGCGATCAGCTCCGCCACCGGCACGCCGGCCCGGAAGCGCTTGACCAGCGCGTCGGGGTCGTACTCGACGCCGATCGGGTTCCGATCGAACGCCGGCGTCCGGAGCCAGTCCTGGCCTTCCTTGGCGGTGGCGAAGTTGTCGATCTGGAGCTCGACGCGGTTGCCGTCGGGATCCCGGTAGTACATCGAGGTCGTCGGCCCGTGGTTGACGCAGAAAAAGGGGCGGATGCCGCGGTCCCGCAGGCGGACGTAGTTGTCGAGGAAGTCCTGCATGGACGCGAAGGTGAACGCCGTGTGGTGCAGGCCGGGCTGCTCGGAGGCCTTGACGCCGAGCTCGGTGTTCGTGTCCTTCGGCGCCAGCGGGCCGAAGTTGAGGAACGCCACGCGGTGGTGCTCGTCGTCGTACGTCGCGAAGCAGAGGTGATCGTTCTCGTAGATCACCCCGGCGCCGAGCACGGCGCAGTACCAGTCGCGCATCTCGGGGATCCGGTTCGTCTGGAACACGACGTGGGCCAGCTTGCTGGGCGGCATCGCGCGATCCTCCTTCTCTCGGGCGCCGGGCTATTCGTAGACGACGACGCTGCGCTTGACCTCGCCCCGCAGCATCAGGTCGAACGCGTGGTTCAGCTCGCCGAGCGGCAGGCGCCGGCTGATCAGCTCGTCGAGGCGGTACCGGCCGCTCATGTAGAGATCGATCAGCATGGGCACGTCGGTCCGCTGGTGCCCGCCGCCGAACGAGCTCCCCGTGAGCACGCGCTGCTGCAGGAGCAGCGAGGGATCGACGGAGAGCCGCGTGCCGGCCGGCGACACGCCGACGATCACGCAGGTGCCGCCGCGGTGGGTCGCGAGGAGCGCCTGCTCGATCGTCCGCTGGGTGCCCACCGCCTCGAAGGCGAAGTCCACGCCGCCCCGGCCGGCGAGGGCCTGGACGCGCGCGACGGGGTCCTCGTGCGAGGCGTCCACGACGTGCGTCGCGCCGAACTCCTCGGCCCAGGCGAGCTTCTGCTTCACCACGTCCACGCCGATGATCGTCCCCGCGCCCACGAGGCGCGCCGCCTGGATCGTGTTCAGGCCCACGCCGCCGCAGCCCCAGACGGCCACGCTCGCGCCGGGCGGTACCTTGGCGCGGTTGAAGACCGGCCCGGCGCCGGCGAGGACACCGCAGCTCACGAGGCACACGACGTCGAGCGGCGCGTCCTTCCTGATGGGGATGACGCTTTCCTCCGGCAGGACGGAATGCGTCGCGTAGCCCGAGACCTGGAGGAAGTGGTGGAGGCCCTGGCCGTTCTTCCGGAACCGCGGCGTGCCGTCGAGCATGAACCAGCGGGGCTTGTCGCGCAGCGCGCACATGGTGGGCTGGCCGCCGATGCAGTACCAGCACTTGCCGCACGACGGGATGTAGCTCGAGCAGACGTGATCGCCCGGCGTCACCGTCTCGACGCCCGGGCCGACCTGCTCGACGACCCCGGCCGCCTCGTGGCCGAGCACCACGGGCAGGGGATGCGGGTAGTCGCCCGTGATCACGTGCAGGTCGCTGTGGCAGACGCCGTTCGCCGCCCACCGCACGAGCACCTCGTGCGCGCCGGGCTCGCCGAGCTCCACCTCTTCCACCACGACCGGCTTCCTCGTGTCGTACAGGACCGCCGCCGTCACGCGCATGGCCGCCCTCCCGCCGGATGTCGTCGCGGGTAGTCTCTGCGAATCCGGGCGGCTCCGCAAGTCGGCGGCCCGCGGCGTCCGCGTGTGACCTAGAGCGGGAGCGGCGTGGGGCGGAGGCCGAGCGGCGCGGCGATCTTGTAGTACGAGGTGAGGAAGCCCTCCCACCACTCGCGGCGCTCGCCGCCCCTGGCCACCTCGACGAAGAGGCGCAGGCTCTCGTCCTGCCACGCTTGGATCACGTCGAGGTTCGCGGGGTCTTCCTCGACCAGCGCTTTCACGAGCGCGCGCGCATAGCTGATGTGGCGGGTCTCGTCGCGGAGCCGGGCGCGGTGGTTGACGGCGGAGAGCAGGTCGCCGCGGGCCTCGGCGCCGTCCGCGAGGACGGTGAAGGTGCCGGGCCCGGCGGCGCCCTCGGCCACGAAGTTCGCCTTGACGATGATCTCGATGGGATCCTCGAGCGTCAGCACGTGGCGGAAGAAGCGGCACGTCGTGCCCGGCTGCTCCCAGGCCGGCAGCCAGTCGCGCGCGGGGATCCCCGCGCGCTCGAAGACCTCGGTGTCCATCTCCAGGTGGCGCTGCTCGTCGGCGAGCTGGAACAGACAGCACTTCTTGAGCTCCTCGAAGGGTGCCCCGGCCGCGGCGGTCGCGATGTAGTGCGTCGCCGATTCCTCGGAGTAGTAGTTGTTCGCGAACTGATCGATCGCGCGCTCGACGTAGCGCGGGCTGACGGTCCTGAACTCGAGCGCGTCCCGGGGGATGGCCGCCCGCTCGGCGAGGTACCGCTCGCGCTCGCGGGCCTGGAGCGCGATGTAGCGCTCCCAGGTGAGGCCCGCGGGGTCCTTGAAACGGCTCGGGTCCTTGAGCGCGATTCGCCGGCTCGACATGCCCGATGCCGATGCTACACCCGTCGGCCGCCGGGCGGGAGGAGGGTCAGCGCCGAGCGGTCAGCGGGTCCACGCCTGACGGACGGAGTCTATGGCCGTCTGCAGCGCGTGCCTGATCGTGTCCAGGTTCACCCCGGGATCACCGAGCAGGACGATGAAGCCCACCGGCGTGCCGCCGAGGAAGACGGTCCCGTTGCCGGCGGCGAACTCGGCCATCATGGCGATGCCGCGTCGGACACGGGGCCCCCGCAGCTCGAGCTCGCGGCCGAGCGTGGCCGCCAGCGCCGACAGCGGCTCCACCGGGACCTCGCCGGGAAGCTGGGCCGCGATCACGAGCCCGTCGGGGGCGACGAACAGCCCGCCGCGGACGTGGTCGAGCCTCACGAGCTGGCCGAGCACCTCGCGGAGGTCGCGGCCGCGCGCCGGGCGCGCGTCGGGGGAGGCGCTGACGGCGCCGTTGGTCGTCATCACGCGACTCGGTTCGCCAGCTCGGTGCGGCAATTGCCCCACACCCGGTCCAGGTGGGTGAGGGCCGTGGCGGGCCGCATGTCGCGGCTGAACGCGATCGAGAGGACGATCTCGCCGTCGGCGCGGAGGAGCGTCGTCTCGCCGCCGCCGTCGATGACGGCGTGCTGCAGCGGTCCGAGCCCGCACCGCGCGAGCATCGCGGAAGCGATCTTACACAGCTGCGCGACGCGCGCGGTCAGCTCCGGAGTCCGCAGTCCCCTCGGCTGGGCGACGATCGGTGTGCCGTCGACCCGCGCGACCAGCACTTCGTGGGTCTCGGCGGGCACGTGCAGCCGGTCCGCGCTGATGCCGTCGGCCGGCTGCGCCGGGCGGGTCGCGGGAGCGCTCGCGACGGGGCTCTGGACGACGTCGAGCAGCGCCCGGGCTTCGGGGAAGTCCGGGTAGCGCGCCAGTGCGCGGGTGAGGAGATCCTTGCAGTAGCCGGCGTCACCTTTCTCCAGGGCGATCCGGGCGAGCCCCAGCAACGCGCGCGGGTGAGTCGGCTCGAACGCCAGGACGCGCTCGAACGCGGCCCGCGCCATGTCCATCTCCCGGAGCGCAGCGTGGAGGGAGCCCGCCAGGAGGTGCCCGACGGCGTTGTCGGGATCCAGTCGCAGTCCCTCGGTGACGAGAATCGCCGCTTCCTCGAACCGCCCCTGATCGCGAAGACGCCTCGCGCGCAGGAAGAGCTCCATGACCGTCGGCGACCGCCTGCTCCAGATGCGTGTCAGCACCATGACGCTTTTCCCGGACATTCAAGTTCCCCGCCAGATACACGTCCCCGTTGAAAATCCAACGTTCCGAGCCATCCGTGATGGCCTCCAGGCCAGGGTGGCATGAGCAAAAGTGACCCGCTGTCACTATGAGGGGACCGGCGGGACCGCAAAACCGGGGGGCGTCGGCTCCGACTTTCTTCACACCCCCGCGAGTCTCACGGCCAAATCCGCTTGGAATTTCCGGTATTGGCAGCCCGGTTGCACCTCCAATGTCCGGCTGACACCAGCACGGCATTTTCGGAAGGAGGCCGGGGTCGATGGGCAAGGTCATGGTGGTCGACGACGCGTATTCGGAGCTCCAGGTGATGGAGGCCATTCTCCGGTCGGCGGGTCACGACGTGGTGACGTACCTCGACGGCGACCAGCTCGAAGACAGGATCGCGACGGAACGGCCGGACGTCGTGCTGCTGGACATCGTGATGCCAAAACGGAACGGCTTCGACGCGCTCCGCGGCCTCCGAAGGGACGAGCGCACCCGAGAGACGCGTGTCGTCGTGGTGAGCTCGAAGAACCAGGAGAGCGATCGCACCTGGGGCCTCCGGCAGGGCGCGGACGAGTACCTGCCGAAGCCATTCACGGCCGAGCAGCTGCTGACGGCCGTCCGCCGGTTCCTGCGGTGACGACGGGTCTGCTCGACGTCACCGCCGCGGTCCGGGCCTGCGTGTTCACGCTCGCCGGCGAGCCGTTCGCGCTCGACGTCGCGCGGATCCGGGAGCTGACGGTGTTCGACGGGTGGACCACGGTGCCGCGGGCCTCGCGTCACGTCATCGGCGCCGCGAACCTCCGCGGCGACGTGGTGCCGATCGCGGACGCCCGGGCCCTGCTGGGACTGCCGGCGGGCCGAGGCGGGCGACGACTGCGGACGCTGGTCGTCGCGGCCGACGGGCTCGAGGCGGCCCTGGTCATCGACGAGGTCCTCGGCCTCGAAGCGTTCGCCGGGGTCACGCCGCTCGAGGACGCGGGCCCGCAGACCCACGGCGAGTGGGCGCTCGGGTTCCTGCGCCGCGAGGATCGCCTCGTCCCGTTGCTCGATCCGGCCAGGCTCCTGCGTGCATTGCGAGCGGAGGGCTGACGATGGAACGGCGGACCGTTCTCCAGATCCTGTCCGGGGCGCTGGTCGGCGGCCTCCTGCCGGGCGGCTCCCCGCGGGCGTGGGCCGAGACGCCGGGGCGGGGTGGGACCGCGAGCGCGCCCGGCGTCACCGGGAGGGACATCAAGATCGGCGTGAGCGCCGCGTTCAAGGGGCCCTCGGCGGGCCTCGGCACCGAGCTGTATCGCGGCGCGCAGGCCTTGTACACCGAGGTCAACGCGCGCGGCGGCGTGCACGGCCGCACGCTCTCGATGGTCGCGCTCGACGACGGCTACGAGCCGACGCCGTGCATCAAGAACACGATCCAGCTCATCGAGAAGGAGCAGGTCTTCTTCCTCTCGAACTACGTCGGCACGCCGACGCTCACGCGCGCGCTGCCCGTGATCAAGCGCTACGCGGACCAGCAGGTGATCCTGGTCGGCAACTTCACGGGCGCCCAGCCCCAGCGCGAGGAGCCCTACGTCGAGCACGTCTTCAACATCCGCGCCTCCTACCGGCAGGAGATGATGGCGCTGGTCGAGCGCTTCTGGCAGGCGGGCGCCCGGTCCTTCGGCGTCTACTACCAGATCGACGCGTACGGCCGCAGCGGGACCGACGGCGTGGCCCGCGGGCTCGCCCAGCGCGGGGCCAAGATCGTCGCCGAGGCCACCTACGTCCGGGGCGCCAAGTTCGAGGACGACATGAGCCCGGCCGTGAAGGCGCTCCGGCAGGCCGGCGTGGACGTGGTGCTCTGCACCGGCGCCTATCAGGGCTGCGGCGCCTTCGCCAGGACCGCGCGCGACCTGGGCTGGACCGTGCCGATCTCCAACGTCTCGTTCGTCGGCTGCGAGGCGATGCTGAGCCTCCTCCTGAAGCACGGCGCGGTCACCGGGCGCGACTACACCCCGGCGCTGATCAACTCGCAGGTGGTGCCGAGCTACGACGACGTGAGCCTGCCGGGCGTCGCCGAGTACCGGGCGCTCATGGAGAAGCACAAGCCGTCCGTGCCGGACGCGCTGCGCGACCCGAAGTACGTGCCCGAGCTCTTCAACTTCCGCAGCCTCGAGGGCTTCGTCAACGCCAAGGTGATCGTGGAGGGTCTGCGCCGCGCCGGACCGAGTCCGACGCGCGCCGGCTTCCGGCAGGCGCTCGAGTCGCTGAGGAACTTCGACCTCGGCATCGGCGCGCCGCTCACCTTCGGGCCGGAGCGGCATCAGGGACTGGACAGCGTGTATTTCACCCGCGTCGAGAACGGACGGTGGGTCCCGGTCGTGGACTGGGCCGCTGCGGTGAAAGCATGAACAAACAGCGCAAGCCCCGATTCGGTCTCCTGACGAAGATCATCCTGTTCCTGGCCGCGGCCCTCGTGCCGCTGGCGGCCATCACGTGGTGGATCTCCGTCCAGGCGCTGACGAAGAGCATGACCGAGGAATTCACCTCCAAGGGCTCCGCGATCGCCAAGAGCCTGGCGAGCTCCGGCGTCGACCTCCTGCTCACGCGCGACGCCTCCACGGTGCAGGCGGTCGTGGACCAGTTCGGCGCCATCAGCGGTGTCAAGTACGTCATGGTGTACGACCCGCACAAGACGCTGGTCGCGCACACCTTCTCGCCGCTGGTCCCCGCCGGCATCGTCGAGAGGAACGCGGTGCCCGGCGAGGCGGCGCAGCAGATCAAGGAGATCGCGTATCCCGATCCGGTCACGGGCGCCGAGCAGCGGATCATCGACATCGGCGTGCCGGTGCTCGCGGGTCAGCTGGGAACGGTCCGCGTGGGCATGGACAAGTCGATCATCACCACGGCCGCCGCCCGGTCCGGCCGGTACCTGCTGCTCGTCTTCGGCGGCATCGCGGTCCTCGCGGTCCTGGCCGGCGTCGTCTTCGCCCATCGCATCACGAAGCCGGTGGTGCAGGTGGTCCGCGTGGCCGAGCGCGTGGGCCACGGGGATCTCTCGAAGCTGGTGCCCGTCTCGTCCCACGACGAGATCGGTCAGCTCGCGATGACGTTCAACGACACCGTCGTGCGGCTGCGCTCGCTGGTGCAGACCGAGACCGAGCGCGACGAGGAGCGGAAGAAGCGCGAAGACCTGCAGAAGAACATCACGCGCTTCCTCGAGGCGGCGACCGAGATCGCGCAGGGCGACCTCACGCGGCGGGGCGAGGTGACCTCCGACGTCCTCGGCAGCGTCGTCGACGCCATCAACGTGATGGTCGGCGAGCTGGCGGGGATCATCGAAGGCGTGCGCGAGGCTGCCCAGCAGGTGAACGCGAACGCCAGCGAGATGATCGGCGCCATGGAGCAGACCGCGGCCGGCGCCCAGGCGCAGTCGCGCGAGGCCGTCGGCCTCAGCGGCACGATGGAGGGGCTCACGCGCTCCATGCGGCGCGTGGCCGAGATCGCCGAGGCGGCGGCCGCGGCGGCGCGGCTCGCGCACGACTCCGCCGCGAAGGGCGAGCACGCGACGCAGGCGAGCCTGGCCGGCATGCAGCGGATCCGCGGCGAGGTGCAGGGGATCTCGAAGAAGATCAAGAGCCTCGCCGACCGCTCGCTCGAGATCTCGGAGATCGTCAACACGATCGAGGAGATCGCGTCGCAGACGAACCTCCTGGCGCTCAACGCCGCCATCGAGGCGGCGGGCGCCGGCGAGTCGGGCCTCCGCTTCGCCGTCGTGGCCGACGAGGTCCGCAAGCTCGCCGAGCGCTCGTCCAAGGCGGCCAAGGACGTCGTGGTCCTCATCAAGAGCATCCAGACCGAGACGCAGCAGGCGGTCCTCGCGATGGAGGAAGGCACCAAGGAAGTCGAAACCGGCTACAAGGTCACCGTCGAGGCCGGCACGAGCCTGCACCAGATCGGCGAGATCTCGCAGAAGTCCGCCGCGCTGGCGAACGACATCTCGCGGGCGACGCAGGAACAGGTGCGCGGCGTGGAGGACGCCGCGGTCGCCGTCCAGTCGATCGCGGGCGTGGCGGTTCACACGGAAAAGGCCGTCGTCGAGACCCGCAAGACCATGGACCAGTTGGTCCGGCTGGCCGAGGAGCTGATGGCGAGCCTCTCGCGGTTCAAACTGGCCGCCTGAGGAGCCGCTCGCCCGGAGGCGCCGCGTGGCCGAGGGCATCGACAGCGAGTTCTTGCGGAGCGTCTTCTTGATGGAGGCGTGGGACACCCTCGCCGCCGTGGAAGAGGGCCTCCGCGCGCTCAAGGGAACGCCGGCCGACGGCGGGGCCGAGAGCCTCGAGAAGCTGCGGGTCGTGACGCACCGGCTGCGGGGCGCCGCGGCGCTCAACGGCTTCCCGCAGGTGGCGGCCCTCGCCACCGCCATGGAGGAAACGGTCGAGAGCGCGGCCGGCGCGTCGCCCGCCGCGCGCGCG